>JANOKJ010000047.1:0-26080 GCA_031419275.1 Akkermansiaceae bacterium
TTGCTCAATGCGCTATTGTTCCTGTGATCTGTATTAGCGCGCTGTATGGATTCTGCCTAATTATAAGATAGAATAATTATCACTAAGTAACGATGAAACACCCTACTGAAAACGAAAACTCAGGTGAGAATGAAGATGAAGTTCCCAAGTATCAAGATTGGCCTGTATCGAAATCTGACACCAGACCCGTTAATCGCGGAACGGTTGGCAGCAAGCCTGCGTTCACAGTCCTGAGAATCGTGCTTTGGTTGTTACCCGCCATCGTCGTGCCTGTCATTGGATTGCTAAGCAGTATCATAATCAGGCAAATGCACGCACACATGTTCATCAACCTTCTCTACTTGGTGTTATCTTTGGTCGCAGTCGCAGCCCTAGGTTATTTCGATTATCGAATTGCCTTACAACAAAAGGGACTCGAAATGACACGTGAAAATAAAAAAATAATCGGTCGAATTGTATTATTCATCATCTGCCAAATCTTCATCACACCCATCCTTTGGTACACCCTGATTTATGGTTATTGCATGGTGACGGGTTCAGGATTTCACTGACACCTGATTATTCTTTTGAAGACATAAGCCGTGAACGACCCTATCACACCCATTCAGCACAACTCTGGAAATAAAGCGATCACCATCCTACGGATTTTCCTTTGGTTGATGCCTGCGAGCTTTATTCCGGCCGCTATCTTCTTGGCTCTATTGATGTATAATATCATCCGTATTCAAGATGAAGAAATCTTAATTGGTTTTTCCGTCATTGTCGCCGTCTGTGCTACCGCTTGCGTTGGCTATTTTGATCAACGACTTGCTCTGATGCAGAAGAAAATAGATCCTCCGCACAGCAAAAAAGAACTCGCACGTTGGACCGTAATTTTTGTGATCGCTCAGATAATCATAGCTCCATCTATCTGTTATATTGCGGCCTATGGCTACTGTTCAATCATGTAGATCTGTCATGAAATCCCATCCACACGATCCGACACAAAATGCCTTAGCTATCCTCAGGATCTGTCTTTGGTTCATTCCGGGCGTCATGTTGGCTATGGCGTTATTCCTGATGCCTCATTTCGGACTCAGGAGCTCGTGGATTTTTCCTATTCTGCTGGCTGCATTTTTTTTCATCGGCTACTTCGATATGCTGCTCAAACTACATATCGAAAAAACCGATCCGAAACCCATCAGATATAGCCTACTCACCTGGGCCCTAGCCTTTGCTTCGATTCAAATCATCATTGCTCCCGCAGTGCTTATTTTGATCATTTGTTGTTACCAGATGTTTTGTAAAATCGCCGGCATACCCTAACCCATGGGCAGTCCTCTCTACTCCACACTCCTCATCGTCGGTATCTTGATTGGTGCAGTCTATTGGGTGCGCGTCTCCAAAAATGATTCGCGCCTGCCGCTGATCTACATCGGCGGGCTTGTCGCTGCCTTCATCGGAGCAAAACTCGCGTTTCTCTTCGCCGAAGGCTGGATGTATCTCGATCACCCACAACGCATTCCCATTTTACTTTCTGGAAAATCCATCATCGGTGCGCTTCCCGGCGGCTGGATCGGGGTCGAGATCATGAAAAAATGCATGGACTACCGCGCCATCACGGGAGACCGATTCGCCACCATTCTGCCCGTCCCTCTTATTCTCGGCCGACTTGGCTGCCTGCACGCCGGATGCTGTGGCGGCATCACGTGTTCCCTCGGAAAATGGCCATCCGTGCCGGTTGAGATCGGCTTTCAAGTCCTTGCTATCCTCGTGCTCTGGCTGATGCGTAAACGCTCTGTTCTAACAGGTCAACATTTCCACCTCTACCTCATCGCCTACGGTCTGTTCCGCTTTATCCACGAATTCCTACGCGCTACCCCGAAACCGTTCATCGGGCTCTCCGGCTACCAAATCATCGCGCTAATGCTCGCAATCGCGGCTAGCTTGGCATTTGTGGCTCGACGTAAGCAACAGTCAACGCCGCTCTGAAATCTCCAGTTCGGCTTTCACCTTCTCCCATTTTTCGACTTTAAGACGATAACGCTGAAGCATCCATTCACCCTCATTGTGATCGGCAGCTCTCCGCCAATTTTCTCTCGCCTCGTCGATCCGTTGATCGATTTCAACCCACATACCATCTTTTGCCTTCAATGTCGCAAAACTCCAACCACAGGTGATAAAACAAAAGATCAAAACCGCAAATCTCATCTGCCACTTTCCGTGAACCTCTACCGTCCACATCCATGCCCCAATCAAAGCGAGAGCGGAAGCCAGAGAAGAGATGAAAACAAACGTCCAAGCTAACGACCAAGGAAACGGTCCTGAATTCTTGACATACATTTCATATGGCGGTGGCCACCAATTTCCACCACTCAGCCAGTAAATCGCTGGCATATCCGACACCACACCGAGGGCAAATTGAAACCAAAACAATATGCACAATGAATGACATATCATAACGACATACATTTGCGCCTCACGGTCACGCTGGGGCCTCTCCACCACAGGAACTTTCAGAGAAAATTTCCAGCCCAATTTCCCTAACTTCGGATCTTCGGGAATATGAAGTTTTATCGCCATCTACTCGAAAAGCTAAAGATCTAAAAAGTCATGTCAACATTGAGCGAACGCCTGCATGTCATAATTGTAACATAAACTTCAATACACTCATTGACATAACGAAATTTCTCGTCACGTTAATTCACGTCACGATGAATTCCGCACCTTCCTTCTTCCGAGCCCTTGCCGATGAGACCCGCTGGCGCATTGTCCGTCTTGTGAAGGATCGCGCGCTTTGCGTGTGCGAGCTCGCGGATATTTTGGAAATGCCGCAGTCCTCCGTTTCCAGCCACGTGCAGATCATCCGCAAGGCCGGAATGCTCGAGAGCGAACAATGTGGAAAATGGACTTACTTCCGCATCAACAAAACCCATCTCCCGCTGCTCACTAAAATCATTGCAACCCTTCCCGACGGCACCGACCACGAGTCCGACATGGAAAAAGCCGAAGCCCGCCTTGCCGATCGCGCGGACAGTTGCTGCCCCGGCCCGGTGAAACTCGCCAAAGCGTTGAAACGCTAACCCAACCAAATCATGAAACTTTCCGAACTCACATCCCTGCTCGCCTCTCATCCGGATCGGCATTTTCGCATCCGCCTTCCCGATGACTCCGCCGTGCCGCTTTCCTTCCACGTCACCGAAATCGGCCACGTGCAGAAATCGTTCCTCGATTGTGGTGGGACAAAACGTGAAATCAACACCTGCCAACTTCAAATCTGGGTCGGCGAAGATTACGACCACCGCATCGAAACCGGAAAAATGGCAGGCATCCTCGAAAAAGGGAAAACCCTACTCCCCGACGATTCCGTTCCGGTCGAGATCGAATACGAGGACCGTGTCATTTCGCAATACACCATCACGGATCACGAGCTGACCGATGAGGCTGTCATTCTCCAACTCGCCCACAAACACACCGAGTGCCTCGCGCCGGAACTTTGCGGACTTCCTGCCATCACCCGACTCCCAGCTCTGGGTGAAAAAACTTCCTGCTGCGGACCCAACTGCTGCTGAACCATGAAGCATCGTTTTATTGCAGAATTTCTCGGCACCTTCGTTCTCGTCTTCGCAGGAACGGGCGCCATCATTGTAAATGAAATTTCCGAAGGAGTGATCGGTCACGCAGGTATCGCTCTCACCTTCGGGTTGGTCGTTGCTGCGATGATTTACACGTTTGGAGATGCAAGCGGGGCGCATCTCAATCCCGCCGTATCGATCAGCTTTGCGGTGGCAGGTCGGTTTCCCGTTCCTGATTTATTCGGTTACATCACGGCCCAGATGCTAGGTGCCTTGAGTGCAAGCGGAATGCTGAAACTTTTATTTCCTACTTCTGAAACACTGGGCATGACGCTTCCATCAGGCGATCCATCCCAGAGCTTCATTTTAGAAATCATTCTAACAGCCATACTGATGCTCACCATCCTTAGTGTGTCCCATGGAGCGAAGGAAAAGGGCATCACCGCTGCGATTGCGATCGGTTCCGTCGTAGGACTGGAAGCGATGTTTGCCGGACCGATTTGTGGTGCATCGATGAATCCCGCTCGCTCGCTTGGCCCCGCGCTCGTCAGTTGGAACTTCAATCACATCTGGCTCTACCCCGTCGCAACCATCATCGGCGCCATCATTGCCATTCCGCTTTATCGAATCAGTCACAAACCAGAAACCACTTCATGAAACCACCCGCCATCCTCATTCTCTGCACCGGAAATTCCTGCCGCTCCCATCTTGCCGAAGCCATCCTGCGCCGCGCGCTCGGTGAAACATTTCGCGTCGAAAGCGCAGGTTCCAAACCCGCTGGATACGTTCATCCTCTCGCGATCCGCGCGTTGGAAGAAATCGGCATCGACGCTACCGGCCATCACTCCAAGCACATGGATCTTTTCCTCGAAGATCAGGTAGAGACCGTCATAACCGTTTGTGGAAACGCGGATCAAGCCTGCCCGATGTTCCCCGGCCAGATGAACCGCCACCACTGGCCTTTCGACGATCCCGCCCACGCCACCGGAACCGAAGAAGAACAATTCGCCGTCTTCCGCCGTGTCCGCGATGAGATTTTGAAAGTCTTCACCGCCTATGCGGAGGGAAGACTCGATGAGCAAAAACGTGACGGACCATAAACGGTATCACGCGCGCACGATTCGCAGCTGCTTGCTCATACTGCACCAACCGTAATTCATAGCGACTTTGGAGATTGATCCAAAACTGCGGATCCATGCCAAAGAACGTTCCTAAAATGAATGCTAGGAAATTGCTTTTGAGGTGATGATTGATGAAAAAACACATGCGAAACAGATCTTAATATAACAAAATAGTCGTTATGTTGTTTTTCAGTCACGATGATTACCGCCATCTTCGAACATCTCGCCGTCTAAGGCGGGTTCAACAAACGCCAGTACTTTCTAATCATACAAAGCTACTATACCATCTATTGGAAGCCTTGGAGTATCAATCTCCGACGCGCTCAGCTTCAAGACTCGGAGGTAGATCGATACGAAAGTGCTTGCAGACCGTTTGGAAGAAGCCCTGCCTAGATACAACACAGCTCAGTGACACGTGCTCTTTATAATCATCCAATTTATGAAGTGTGACATGACGGGTCGATTGGAGTAACTCAGCTTGCGCGCAGTCAGGAGAATGATCAGCTCCATAATACACGTCCACCCTTGTAGTAGACGTCTCGTGCTTGGCAAAATCGAACCTTACGTCCCGTTCTTCGGGTTGAAACTCTTGCAACAAACGTCTGAGTATAATCTTAGCTCGCGTTTCTTCCTCATGAATGTGAACCACTGGACTAAAACAGATTACAGATTCAGCGCCAAGCGCAAGGCCGTAACGCATGGCTCCAAATCCTCCAGCTGAAGTAGCGAAAGTAAAAAGCCGCTTGGTTTTTAAATCTGCAAGAATGTCCCTGAGCGAGGATAAAGTTTCAGATAAATCCTTACCCAACTCAGAAACCCCTTTGATATACATGTATCGTTGAAAATCACGCAAATACACGGCGGAGAGCTTTAATGCAGAAAAATACCGATCAAGTACAGTTGTTGGCACCATTGCTTGGTCCCCAAGACCCGTAAACACGATGACCGTTCCTACCGCATCGGGAGTTTCACATATCAACACTTCATTTTCCATTGATGAATTCTCCAGAATCGGCCGAGTTAGCAGTTCATCTCCAGGAATATCATCAATCATTATTAAAAGGGCCTCTCCAAGAATAGGCATACCTGATGTCGAAATTGATGTTAGCAGATTCTTCGCCTCCTCTAATTCACCATACATTGCATGAATTGATGCAGCCCTAACAACGGCTTTGATATCAGCCTCTTCACTCTTTTCTCCTATAGCATCCACATGAGATACTAGATCCCTAGGAGTCAAAAAGAAGGCCATAGTGGCCGGATCAAGTATCTGTAAATCCTTATCGTCTATATTTGCGCGGTTGGTATGCACAAAATCTCTCAAAACATTGATACCTGTATCTTGTAATTGCCTAAGAATAGTATGAAGCAGTTGCTTTTTCTCTGGATGAATATCGTAGAGAGATCGCAAAATTTTCTCTCCCTGTTCTAAATTGGCCGTTTCACGAGTGGCTTTAATCAAAATTCCTATGGGAGAAAGTAAGCATGTCGGCGCATGCTCCAAAGCGTGTTGGGCACAGTGCATAATAGCCTCACTATCATCTAGATAACGATAAAACTTTCTCAGTCTACGTTGCAAGATTTCAAGTTCATCCGTGGAGGCCTGCTGCCAACGTGCCTGCATACTCTTGATTACCGCTACATAGTCTTTCTTGGCTATTGCCAGTCGCTCTTGCCAAAATATCTGCATTTCTAAAGGAGCGCCTGCCGAAACCAACTGACCCAAAGCGACTTCTAATCCGGAGAGATCACCGCTTTTATAAAAGAGATGACATTGGCCAGCGTAATATTGCCACTTTCGCTTGGACTTGGGAGTTACATCCTCTCCCTCTTGGTTCATTTGATCTTCCTTGTCTCGGTGCATGATTTCGTTATATTGATTAGGCTTACTTGTTATTTTTCTAAATCAAGTTATGCAAATAAATTAAAAATAAATGATCAAAATTCACTACTCAGTGTCGTTAACATAACGAATATTTTCGTTATGATTTTCTTCGTGAGGAAAAACACAGCACCTTCCTTTTTCCGTGCCCTTGGCGACGATACCCGCTGGATACGTTCACCCGCTCGCGATCCGTGCGCTGGAAGAAATCGGGATCGACGCCACCGGTCATCACTCGAAGCACATGGATCATTTCCTCGATGACCAAGTCGAAACCGTCATTACCGTTTGTGGAAATGCGGATCAAGCTTGTCCGATGTTCCCCGGCCAGATGAACCGCCACCACTGGCCCTTTGACGATCCCGCACACGCCACTGGCACAGAAGAAGAACAATTCGCCGTCTTCCGCTGCGTCCGCGATGAGATTTTGAAAGTCTTCACCGCCTATGCGGAGGGAAGATTGGATGAGAGAAAGCGTGGCGGCGCATAAAAGGTAGGGTGCCATCGTTGTAGATCCTGAGCCTGCCGAAGGGCCGAGGGCACCGCGCGAAGCGAAAGGTATCAGATGATTCTTTGGGAAATCATAGACTTCCTCATTTCATGCGGCGCCCCACCAAACTCTTGATCAAATCAATCACTTGAGCAAATCCTCAAGCGGCAATGCGGCTACACCCGACTCCTTTTGTAATTTCTCGAACTCTTTCGGGATCATTAATGTGAGAGATTGTTCAAACTTATCAATCGTTTCATCTTTAGTTTCACCCATCACCCACCTGTCATCTTTGTGGTTTCTGATGCTATATACATGACCGTTAGCTTCCTTTGTACCTTGAGGAGACAATTGATAGCCCAAATATTTTCCTAACTTTGATTCTATGATGAAAACTTGATCGAGCGAATATTTCATTCCCTTCCATGGATTCTCCTCTGCATTAGGACCTGTAAGCGCATACATTTTTTTCATGCTTGCTCGGAACTCTTCGAGATCCTCCTTCTTGCTGTCCTCTTTTAATAATTCTGATTCTATGAATTTAGATAACTCTTCATCGTTCATGTAAGACGAGATATCGGATTTAGTCAGCATGATCGATTGAATCATCTGAGATTTCGGAAGTGTGTCTTTGTTCACCAAAGGATCAAAGATGATGGGCTCAACAGGCTTATATAATTTGACCACACAGTTCACACCTTCGATCACGATTGGGAATTCATTCTTCGCAGCTTGAGGAGCCGCTTGAGCGAACAACAGGTTTGAGCAAGCTAGGAGAGTAAATGCGATGATTTTCATAAGCTGAGCGGATATTTAATTGGTAAGAATCGAAAAATTCAGTTTTGAAAAAGCTGAGTCGCCATCGCCTTGATCTCTTCCATCTTGCTCCGATCCGGCGCAGCTCCTCTTGCTTGATCTGGCTTACCGCCGCCTTTGCCGCCGGCGATGGCGGCGAGATCGCGAAGGAGATCACCGGCTTCCAGACCTTTTGTTAGAGCATCGGCTCCGCAATGAACGGCGAGGTGGAGTTTCTCTCCGTCATCGACGATTAACAACGCGGCTCCGCTGAAGTTTTTCTTCTTCAAGCCGTTTTGCAATTCCTGGAGCAGTGATGCATCGGACTCGAACGAAGCGATGATGGCCTCGCCTTTCGCGATGAGATCGGCAAGCGATTCATCGGCAAGCGACGCGGCTTGAGCTGACTGGATTTTCTTGATGCGCTTCTCGGCCTCAATGGCAGCTTCTTTGGTTTCTTCCAAAGTGCGCAACCCATGAGCGTAGGTTGCGTTGATCTGGGAAATATCCGCACGCTCAACCAGCATCGCGCCCATGATGTGTGGGAACTCGTTGACGGTAATGATTTCTTCACCAAGTTCGGCCAGCTTCTGGTTTGCCGCTTTGAGTTTTTCCGCAGCAGCTTTGAGTTCACTATCCCATTTCTCGATCGACTCGCGAATGTATTCCCAAGCCGATTCCCCACAGGCCGCCTCAATACGGCGCACGCCAGAAGCGATCGCTCCTTCGGATTTGATTTTGAAAAGTCCGATCTCGCTAGTGTTACGAACGTGAGTTCCACCGCAAAGCTCCATGGACGGACCGTTGAGTTGATGAGCTCCTCCACCGATCTGAACCACACGAACCGTATCACCATACTTATCACCGAAGAACTGCATGATGTCGGCGCGGCCTTTGATGTCGGAGTGTTTCACTTCGGTCCACGAAACGGTGAGTCCCTGCTTGACGGCACCATTGACCATTTCTTCCATTTCGGAAAGTTGCGCAGAAGTAACGGCTCCGCTGTTGAAGTCGAAACGTAGGCGGTTTTCATCGACCGATGAACCTTGCTGCGCGGCGTCCTTGGAAACGACTTCGTGAAGCGCCCAATGGAGAAGGTGTGTTGCGGAGTGATGAGCCTCGATGGGGCGACGGCGGGTGGTGTCGAGTTTGAGAACAACTTGATCACCCGGATTGATTGACGATTGATGATTGTTGATTTCTGATTTTTGAATGATCAAAGCGCGGGCTTTGCCGATTTGTTGGACGCCGGTGACTGGAACGCCGTTGATAGTTCCGGTGTCGCCAGCTTGACCGCCCATTTCGGCGTAGAAGACGGTTTTGTCGGTGATGACGAAAAGAGAGTCTTCTTGCGGGTGAATTTCTAACACGGTGGCTTCGACTGAATCGGAGTCGAAGCCGACGAATTCGGTGATGGCTTCAGTGGAAATGTCGAGTGCACGGACTACTGTAGATCTTTGCGCAGCGCGGGAGCGTTCTTGCTGTTGCTCCATTTGAAACTCAAATTCTGGCATATCAACTTCCATTCCTCGCTCTGCACAGAGAAGTTCTGTTAAATCAATTGGAAATCCAAAAGTATCATATAGCAGGAATGCATTTGTTCCCGAAAACTTTGAGTTCTGTGTGTGAACAGCTTTCGCTACACCTGATTCACCTAAAACTCTTTTGCCTTCCTGATAGTTAGCATTGGATGCTTTAAGCATGGACTCAAACTCATTCAATCCCCTATCCAGAGTCTGATTGAAACTCGTCTCTTCCTGCTCAAGCGTTTGCCTAACAACCTCCTGACGGTTTTTCAATTCAGGAAACACACCGCCCATTTCTGCGACGAGTGTTTCCACCAGTGCGCCGAAGAAGGGTTTTTCACCAGAGAAACCAAGTTGACGACCATATCTAACCGCGCGGCGAAGGATGCGGCGGAGCACGTAGTTTCTGCCGTTGTTGCCCGGCATGATGCCATCGGCGATGGAGAAGGAAAGCGTGCGCAAGTGATCCGCAATGACACGGAACGCGATGGCGGTTTTCATTTCCTCAGAAAACGCCGAACGATCCGCACCTAGCTCTGGGTAGATATTGACGTAGGTTTTTCCACTGAGTTCCTCAAGCTTGCGGAAGATGGGTTGGAAAACGTCGGTGGCGTAGTTGGAAGGTTTTTTAGAGAAGTCGGTGAAACCGTTGGTGTTCTGGATGATCGAGCAAGCGCGCTCAAAACCCATTCCGGTATCGACGTGTTTGGCGGGGAGCTCGCGGAACGTGCCATCGGCCTCGGCGTTGTATTGGATGAAAACAAGGTTCCAGATTTCGATGCAGAGATCGGAGTCGTTATTGACGAGATTGCGACCAGTGACGGGATTGCCCTCAGGCGTTAGATCGACATGAAGTTCTGAGCACGGGCCGCAGGGACCGGTTTCGCCCATCATCCAGAAGTTGTCTTTCACATTGCCGTGAACGATTTGGATTTCAGGATCGCAACCCGCCGCGCGGAAAAGTTCTGCCCAGATGTCGTAGGCTTCTTGATCGAAATTTCCCGGATCGCCGGGTTTCGGTGCGTAAACCGATGCGTAAAGCCGATGCGCCGGAAGTCCCCAACGCACGACGACCAGTTCCCATGCCCATTGGATGGCTTCTTTTTTGAAATAGTTTCCGAACGACCAGTTACCAAGCATTTCGAAAAACGTATGGTGATAGGTGTCGTAGCCGACGTCCTCGAGATCGTTGTGTTTTCCGCCCGCACGAATGCATTTCTGGGTGTCTGCCGCGCGTGGTGGATTGTAGGGAGCTTTTTCGACACCGAGGAAATACGGCACAAACGGATTCATCCCCGCGTTGGTGAACAACAGACCCGGCGACTGCGGCAGCAACGACGCGGAGGGCACGATGGTGTGCTGTTTTTCAGTGAAAAAATCGAGGAAGCTGTTGCGGATCTCAGAGGCGGTCATGGTGCGGGGCGGGAGGTTGGACAAAGACGCTTTCTTAGTAAAGCGGACAATCCAGCCAGATTTGATATGAGGGCAACTCATTCTGCGCGGTCAAATTCCTCGAAATTTCCTCAAGTTCATAACGACGGAACCTCAATCTTGGCATGATTAACGCTCCAAACGATTCATTCCCGTGGTTAGCGGATGGGCTGCGGCGGATTTAAGCTTCCTTCGGGAGGCTGGATTCGCCGCAGCGATCCTGTGGGCTGAAAAACGTCTAAGATGCCTTGCCGCGAAGGGCTGCATGTGTTTTTATCCGCGCCCCGCCCGAACGCGGAATCACTTTTATGGCAAACAAGGACGTAACAGACCCAGTGCGGATGGAGAAAATTGTCTCTCTCTGCAAACGCAGAGGCTTCATTTTTCAGGCTGGTGAACTTTATGGTGGCCTCAACGGCTGCTGGGATTACGGCCCGCTCGGCACCGAACTCAAACGTAACCTCAAAGATTACTGGTGGCGGAAAACCGTCCAAGAACGCGATGACGTGCTCGGCATGGATGGCGCGATTTTGACGATGGAGGAAGTTTTGCAATCCTCCGGTCACATCGGTGGATTCAGCGATCCGATGTGCGATTGCTTGCTTTCCAAAGCACGGCTGCGTGCCGATCAGATCGATCCGCAAGACGGAACGGTTTACCATTTCACGGGTGCAAGTTTGCCGGAAACCGATTGGAAAACGGAAAAAGCTTACTCGGTGCTCCAGCTTCCGGGTCAAGACGAGGCAAAAGTACGTAAGACAGCACGCGAGTATTACTCTCAGTTCGTCAAAGAATCCCTGATGAACAAAAAGGACGCGATCAAGGCGATCCAGCTCGAAGGAGAAACCACAGAGAAAGTCACTGGCACAACCCGCTACAACCCAGCCAATGGTTCACTCCTCACCGAGCCACGTGAGTTCAACCTCATGCTCCAAACCAATTTTGGCGCCACTGGCGAGCAAGTCGCATACCTCCGCCCGGAAACCGCGCAATCGATTTTCTGCCAATACAAAAACGTGCTCGATTCCAATCGGGTGAAACTTCCCTTCGGTATTGCACAAGTCGGCAAATCGTTCCGTAACGAAATCAACCCAAGAAATTTTACCTTCCGCTCCCGCGAGTTCGAGCAAATGGAAATCGAGTATTTCTGCAGACCTGAGGACGGCATGCGCCTGACGGATGAATGGTTGGAAACGCGTTTGAACTTTTACGCGGAAATCGGCATTCCTCGCAACAAGCTCCACATCCTCGATGTGCCCGATGGCGAGCGCGCGTTTTACTCGAAAAAAACCTACGACATCGAATACGAATTCCCATTCGGCATTCAGGAACTGGAAGGTGTGGCGTATCGCACCGATTACGACCTCGGCGTCCACGCCAAAGGTTCCGGCAGACCGCTGGAATATTTTGATGAGGAAACCAAGGAGCGCTTCCTTCCGCACGTCGTCGAACCATCCGCAGGTTGCGATCGCACGGTGCTCGCGCTGATTTGCGAAGCTTTCGACGAGGAAGAACTCGGCACCGATGGTAAAAGCGACATCCGCACGGTCATGCGTTTCATGCCATCCATGGCGCCGATCAAGGTCGCGATTTTCCCGCTACTGAAGAAAAACGAAGAGCAAGTCCGCCTCTCCAAAGAAATCCAAAAGCAACTTCAGCCATGGATGAACGTGTTTTACGATGATAGCGGAGCCGTTGGTCGCCGCTACCGCCGCCAAGACGAGGTCGGCACACCGTTCTGCATCACCGTTGATTTCGAGACCCTCGGCGAGGAAACCCCCGAACTCAAAGGCACCGTCACCCTCCGCCACCGAGATTCCATGGAGCAGGAACGCCTCGCGATCGATGACCTCCTACCGTGGCTTTTGGCGCGGGTCAGATAATTAAAAGTTGCAACCTACCCTTTCCTGATGCATCCAATTGGAAGGGAAATCACTCACCACCATGGCAGATAAAGAAGATAAAAACGAAGAGAACGTCGGCGGGAAATTCTACGTCGATAGCCAATGCATTGACTGCGATCTTTGCCGTGAAACTGCTCCGAGCAATTTTACACGCGCAGATGACGAAGGTTACTCCTTCGTTTTCAAACAACCCGAAAACGCCGAAGAAATCGCCCAGTGCAAAGAAGCCATGGAAGGCTGCCCTGTCGAGGCCATCGGCGAAGACGGCGACGCGTAACCCCTATCCCGCCATGGTCGCGCCAAGGAAACGGAAACCAAAACCGACAGCGCAACGCGAAGGAATCCATGAAGAGCTGATGCAGGAATGGCTCGGCTGCGAGAAACCTCTGAACCTCGGGAAAAATATTTCCGCCGCTGCCGACTGGATTGATGAAATTCTCAAGAAGCAGTTTTTTGCTGAAGGCATTAACGAGGAAGAAATCAAAGCCGCATGGAAAGAAATCGCTGGAGATTTCATCGGCAGCAACACCGAACCGGTTTCTGTGAAAGAAGGACATCTCGTGTTGCGCGTGACACAACCCGCGATGCGCTTTCACCTCGAGCAAATGAAGCCGGAACTGCTGCGCAAAATCAAAGAGCGCTTCGGTAAGGATAAAATCAAATCGGTTAAATTCACCTTGGGCTAATCCATCACAGTCTCTAACAAAATTTCGCAACCATGTTCAAAAACCTCATCTTCGACTGGTCCGGCACTTTGGTGGACGACATGGGACCGGTGCTCGAAGCAACCAATGTGGTGCTCGAAAAATACGGGATCGCACCCTACGACCGCGAGGGTTTCCGCAGAAGTTTCCGTCTCCCCTATCACGAGTTTTACGAGGAGCTCCTTCCGGGAGTCGAGCTTGCGGAACTCGAAGCCCATTTCCGCCCCGCATTTGATGGAGCAACAAGTTTAGTAACTGTGCTCCCGCATGCTCGCGAGAAACTCGAATGGGCCAAACTACGCGGGATGCGAATGTTCGTTCTGACTTCGATGGATCCAACGGCCTTTGCACGGCAACTGAACGAGTTCGGCATGCAGGATTTTTTCGAAGAAACCTACGCAGGAGTGCTGGATAAACGTGAGCTTATCGCGCAGATCCTCGAAACCCACGCGCTGCACAAAGATGAAACCGCGTTCATCGGCGACATGACCCACGACATCGAAACCGCCCGCCACGGTGGTATTTCCTCGATCGCAGTGCTAACCGGCTATCATCATGCTGAGGTGCTCGCAGCCGTTCGCCCCGACATCACCGTTCCCGATCTCGGAGTGTTGGTGAAACTTTTCGATCGTAGAAAAGCCGACCGACCCATCGCAACCGTCGGCGCACTGATCCATGATGGCGCAGGAAAGCTACTGATGATTCGCACCCACAAATGGAGTGATCTCTGGGGGATTCCAGGAGGAAAAATCGAACGTAGTGAATCTAGCGAAACCGCTTTAAAACGCGAGATCCGCGAGGAAACCGGATTGGAAATTTCCGATATCCGCTTTGTCATGAATCAGGACTGCATCGACTCTCCCGAGTTCATCCGACCCGAGCATTTCATTCTACTCAACTACCTCGCCAAAGCATCATCCCACGAAGTCACACTCAACGACGAAGCCGAAGACTTCCGTTGGGTGAGCATTGATGAAGCCCTTAACCTTAACCTCAACACCGCGACAAAAATTCTTTTGCAGCGCGTAATCGATGAAAAACTACTGCCATGAACCAAGATGAAATCGAAATACGTCGCTTGGAAATTGAATGCCACATCGGTGTTCCAGACGAAGAGCGCGCTCAATTACAGAAGCTTTGGATCACCACCCGCATGCGCCCTTCCCAAGGATTTGTAGGACTACACGATCAAGTGAAGAACACCGTGGATTATTATGGGGTCTCGTTAAAAATTACTGAACTCGCTTCATCACGCCCGAGGCATTTGATCGAAACCCTCGCTACGGATCTCGCAGAGATGTTACTTATTTCCTACCCATTGCAATCCGTAGAAGTAGAAATCGAGAAGCGCATTTTACCAAACGCTCAATACGTTGCGGTGAAGATTCAGCGAAGTCGCTAATTAATTGCTGCGTTTCGGCAAAGCCCTCTCATCCACCGGAATCGCTTTCGGCACTTCGTTATTCTTTCCATCGGTGGTCGGTAGCGTTCCGAGATGGCCTTTAATCAGAAACCATATCCCGGTCGCCAGAAGGAGACACAGGATCTTGGCTATCCAATCTTTCGTTGGTTTCAGTTTCATGAGAAGTTGGGGCAGCAAAGAAAATTTCAGAGATGCGGTCGCGGAATTGTTTTTCAGTTAGATTACGATGGATTTGTCCATTTTCAGATATCGAAATACTGCCGGTTTCTTCACTCACCACAATCGCAATAGCGTCGGTTCGTTCGGTTAAACCGATCGCCGCGCGGTGACGAAGTCCGGTCGATCGATCCTGCATTTCCTTTTCGGTGACAGGAAACACGCAGGCTGCTCCAGCTACACGATCGTCTGCAATGATCATGCCACCGTCATGCAGCGGAGATTTCGGAAAAAACACGCTCATTGCAAGCTCGGAAGAAAAATACGCATCTAACAGAACTCCGGTATCTAGCTGTTCTTTTAGCGAGATATCCCGCTGTATCGCAATCAATGCTCCAATGCGTTTTTTCGAAAGAATGACCGCCGCATCAGCCAGGCGCTCAACAAACGCCAAGCGCCTTTTACTCGAAAATGAAAAGATCTGGCTGCTCCCCAAGCGCGCCAATGCATTTCGCAACTCAGGCTGGAAAATTACCAAAAGCGCAAATGCCAAAACCGCTGCTGAACGAGTGATCAACCAGCCGATCACCTCAAACTCGAACAGCTGAGTCACTAGCGCTACAGCCACCAGAATGAATCCTAGACCGACGAGAATCTGAGCTCCACGAGTCGCTCGGAATGATCGGTAAATGAGATAAAGACAGAACGCGAGAACGAGTATTTCGATCCCATCACGCCAATGCTTTTGGATAAACTCCCACATGTTCGAGCAAATCTAGCCTATGAGTGAAGATCTGTCACTTTCAAAGCTCGTTTCCATGCATTCGAATGAATGCGGCTTGCTTGCGAGGGTTGTCTCGCCTTTATTTTGCGCATGCACGAAGAAATCAAACTTTCCCGCGAAGTTTCCGCCGTCCAAATCCCAAGTGGTGACGCCATGGTTCTGCCAACCGGCACCGCCGTTTTCATCACCCAAAGGCTCGGTGGAACCTACACAGTCGCTACATCACAAGGGCTGGCACGTATTTCTTCCCAAGACGCAGACGCCCTCGGGATTAATACGGAAGAGGAAAAGCAAAAACAAGAAGACGCCATTCGCTTGAAAGATGCTCCTCTGGAAGAGCAGGTTTGGGCGCAACTCAAAGGCGTTTACGACCCTGAAATCCCTGTCGATATCGTAAACCTCGGTTTGGTTTATGACTGCGCGATCGAGCAACAGGGCGATAAAAAAGTCGTTCAAGTAAAAATGACCCTCACCGCACCGGGTTGCGGCATGGGTCCTGTGATCGCTGCTGATGCTCAAGCGAAAGTCATGACCATCGACGGCATCGATGAAGCTCACGTCGAACTCGTTTGGGATCCTGCTTGGAATCAAGACATGATTACCGAAGAAGGAAAAATGAAATTGGGAATGATCTAATCCGTGGTTTGATCGATGTATGCGATGATGGTCGGAATCGCCATTTCCAAAACCTCTGCAACATCCTGATAGGCGCGACGCCCCATCCCAATGGGATCCGGCACATCAGCCCCATATCCAATACCCGGCAAATCAACAAATTCGCAAACGAGATAGTATTTGTCGGAATACTCAGGAAACCTTCCCTCCAAAGCCGCCAAGTGACCCTGTGTCATGGCGAACACATGAGTCGCTTCTTGAAGCAGTTTTGCCGAAACTGGCTGACTCTTGAATCCTTCCAATTCTGCGCCAGACTCCTTGCAAATCTGCTCCGTTTCTCGGCTACACGCAGATCCTTTGGATGCCGCGACTCCAGCTGACTTTACTGAATAGTCAGCACGATCTAATACAGCCTTAGAGAAAAGCGCTTCAGCCATGGGGCTGCGACAGGTATTTCCTGTACATACAAATAGAACCCTTTTATCAGCAGACATCGTCGCTGAGCATGCCTACTAGGACTCGTGTCGTCAAATCAAAGCAGGAAATCACCCTTTCATAATCTCCATAGCCCCTTTGAAGTTTTCAATGAATTCTGGGTCTTTGATCAGATCACGCAGCCAGCTCGCCACAGGAGCCAAGACTCCCATCAAACAAAACACCGAAACGACGTACCAAGTTGGAGATTTACCTTCCGGGGCAACAAACTGTGCCAACCATGTATCTTTATCCACCACAGAAGTACTGAACATCTGATTATCATCCTTCAGCATGGTCAGAAATTTATTAACCGCCTTTGGCTTGCTTGATTTGTAAAGATGATTGAATCGACGCCCGGGACTTTTGGGGAGATCAATTCTTCTTATGCCTTTAGGAGTATGTTCAGTAGGCCTTAAAGTGAGAATGTGTACTTCTTGCACGAACTTCACCTTCAACCAACGATCAATAGGAGTGAGTTGCATAGGTTTTCGATTTGTTAACTAAAATTTTAGACGCCGCTTTCCATCATCTTCGGTCCCATCAAGAAGATCGGCAAGAACGTGCCAATAAACACACCAGCGATGATGGTAACCGCAATAAGTAACACAACGAAGCTGACCGTAGCCGCAAACGCGGCCATATAATTCTCTGCATCCTCTTCATACATCACTGTAAGCATTTCTAACTGGGAATCCAGCGAAGCGGATTTTTCACCAATTGAAAGCATATGGGTAATCTGCGAATCGACAGATGTATATTTGGCAAACGCCGTTGATAGCGGAACACCCGCATTCTCATACCTATCCGCCGCTTCTCTAAGTTCAGCGTAAAACGGCGTCCCTTTAACACTGTTCGCAGAAACTCGAATCGACTTCGCCAAGTTGATACCGTTCGAATGAAGAAGTTTGATCGTAGAAAGGAAGGTCATTTGGCGAAGCGACATAACCAACAACCGAAGTAATCTCCATTTTGACATGGCTATACCCATGATAAATCCCTGCACCTTCTCAACTTTCGCAATGGTTATGCCTATTGCAATGAGCGAGATGATAAAAACATGCCAAATTGCTTGCACAAAATGGCTGATCGCGAACGAAATCGCAGTCATGCCGTCCGGCTTTGCTCCAACACCAGCCAACATTTCTTCAACTTGGGGAACAATTTTAACCTGTGATGCGATGAAGGCTCCTATCAAAACTCCAATGATGATGCCTGGTTGAACAGTCGCTTTCTTAAGTGCTTTTTTAAATTTAAGTTCACTGGTAAGACGCAAAGCCAATGCTCTAAAAGCTTCATGCAACTGACCCGCATCAGAGCCCGCTTGAATAAGTCCGACTATCGTATCATCAAACCGCTCACTCCGACGAAATGCCTCATGAACGTTAATACCGGCCCCGATATCTTCACGAATTGCATCGAGAGTATCACTTATACTTTTATCAGAAAGTCCCTGCGCGTAATATTTTAACGCATCAGAGGTATTGATCTGAGCTCTCAACATTGATCCCAAACCACGAAAGATTCCTATCAGATCCTTTTTACTGAATGGCTTGGGTTTAATTGGTTTTCCGAATACGTCTTTCTTTTCTTTCTTCGCAGTTGCAGATGAAAGCTTATTGGCAGATTTATTATTTGATGAAGAATCACTCATCGGTGTAGGTCATATCGATGACCTTGCTGAGTGCAGCGAGGTCTGTTTTTCCTTCCCGTAGCAGCTTCAGGCCACTACGGCGCAAATTTGGGAGGATTCCTTCATTTGCAATTTTTACTTCTAATTCATACGGAGTCATTTCACCTTTGGAAAGCTGATCCGAAACTTTTGGTGTGATCGGAATAATTTCCAACACTGCCGTGCGTCCAGAATAGCCCGAATTTCGGCATTCGGAGCAACCTCCATCACGCGCTTTGTTAATTGGAACATCCGCCCAAGATTCATCTAACGAAAAGGTCTTACGCTCAAATTCAGAAATCCCCGCTGCTGGCTCTTTACAATACGGGCAAAGCAACTTCACCAACCGCTGAGCGCAAGCTGCTTTTAGGGTTTGGGCAATTTTCCAGCGCTCGATCCCAAGCTGTTCGAATCGCTCAATGATCTGAGATGCCCTGGCGGTGTGAATGGTCGTCAGCACTTTATGTCCCGTAACCGCCGCCTCAATGGCAAGTTCTGCAGAGTCAAGATCACGCACCTCACCCATCAAAATAATATCTGGGTCAGAACGCATGAAGGATGCGATCATCGGCTTGAATTCTTTAGCGCTTCTCAAGTCGCAGTGCGTAATACCAGGCACCTCGTCTTCCACAGGGTTTTCCAATGTCAGAATGTTGACCTCAGGTCGGTTCAACTCACGTAAGATAGCATTCAGCGTCGTTGATTTTCCTGATCCTGTGGGACCAGACATCACGATGATTCCAGATGGAATCTTCATGACTTTACCAAGTGCGAACATCGTCTGTTCATCAAAGGCAAGAGTACCTTTACCTAGCGTTACGTTGATATTGCTCTTATCGAGAAGACGCATCGTAATGTGATATCCGCGATATGTCCTATGCCTCTCGTAACGAATATCAATAGGCCGGTGGAAATAAGAAATGGTGAAACGCCCAGAGATACCCGGAACTGTATTTCGGATCTCCGTCGGAAGACGCATCAAGTTCAGCAGGAATGCATCAAGCCTGTCCTTGAGCTTCATAGGAATTTCCACTTTCCTTCCAATGTCACCATCCACCCTGAACGCATAGTAGAAAGACTCTTTTTCAACCTTAAAGTGGATATCAGATGCCTGAGTTCTAACAGCATCCGACATAACCATAGCGACTAGCTGAGCCATGGGCTCTACATAGTCAGTGGTGACATCAAAGTCGTAGATTCCATCATCCATGTCTTCGACATCGATCGCTTCTAGATCTGACCGGCTTGGTCCATTATTACCACCGACCGATTCAATGGCGTGAGCGATTTCGGTCGCAAGAGTAACGACTTTAACGATCTCCAAATCTGGAAACCTAGGCGCGAGATATTCTTCGGCAATTGGGTTCCATGGATTTGCCGTGATAACGATCAGCTTATCTGTGCCCGACAAACACAAAGGCGCGAAGAAAGCACGGGTCATAACTGTTGCATCGCAATATACGTGCAAAGATGGATCACAGAATTCCGCCACTTTTGGGAAAAATGCCAGTCCATTCAGTTTTGCCACCAGCGCCATGAAACTATAACGTGTGACACGGTTAGGAACCTGATCTTGGGATAGCTCTGCAAAACTAGGGTCATGATTCCCCAATTCTGCCATGATCCGATTGCTGATCAGATCATTGAAAGATATGCCATCGAAATCGATCACGTGGTTACAGATTTAGGGTTAGAGTTCAAAATGCTTGCGGCAAACAAATGACCAGGATTCGTAGTCCATTCTGACAACGGTAATAAAAGGCCGAATGCCAAATCTCTTCGAAACCACTTGATAAACTTGCTCACTGAAAATCTTAGCCGCAATTGGATTCACTGAGCCTGTGGCGATCGCATCCGTATCTTCGGCATATAGCACCGGCACCAATAGCAATTTACCAAGACGATGCAATGCATCAAAAGATTCGTAGAATGCGGACGGTGCTATGAGCTTGTTGGCGAAAGGGATGTACGGAGGAGCTGGACTCATCGTTGTTGCGACAGCAGAGCTTAACTCAGAAATCGCCTTGCTAATGTGTTCTTCATCATGGCCCATAACCCTTGCCGTGATTTCAATTAAATCGACGGGCTTCCCATTATTTTGAGCCTCGCGAGCCATTGTGAGGGCTTTGAATATATCGTCATCTGAGGCCGCTCCTGATTGACTTAAAGCTTCCGCCGTTTTGACAAGACAACTCTCAATAATCGCGGCAGAAGCATCGCTCGCGGACGCTTCTGCTGCCTGAGGTGGTATTTTGTGTTCTGCCGACATGCGATTTGCCCATTGTAACCGAGATGCTTCAATTAGCGTTTATGCCTGCCGAACTTTGGTTTTGAAGATGAGTTTGCTGCCTTTGCCTCAGGGAGAAGTTCATCAGCCTGAGGATAATAAGGCGCTTGGCTTGGCTGCATGCCACGGAGAGTTCTATTAAGATTGGGTTCATGACCTGGGCCCGGATTATTTGGATTCGACGAGTTATAATCATACGGCAGCTCACTCTTACTTTGTAGATTTTTACTTACTCGGCTCGTTTCTCCAGAGGCAGCCGGATTATATGAAGTTGGAGTTACAATAAATACCAAAGATGTCTGGGATTTGCTGGTCTCTTTGCTTTTGAATAAGAAATTTAAGATAGGGATGTCTCCAAATAATGGGACTTTGTTCTTATCATCGCTTTGGATTTCACCATAAAAGCCACCGACAATCAGCGAATCTCCATCAGGAATTCTAGCGAGAGTTTCAATCATGGATTCAGTCACTCTTGGGTAACTATTTCCGTCCAATCCTTCTACGCCAACACCCTGTACAAATCCGGTAATTTGAGCTGAACGCGGGCGCATTTTCATCCTGATTGTACCGTCTGGAAGCAATGTGGGAGTGACGGCAATCGAGATACCGATCTCACGATGATTCTGAGCATCCTCAGTGATAGCTCTGTCTGTTGTATCGATTTTGTAACGAACTTCCTCACTCACTGTTGGTGCGCCAGTGGTACTTGGGGTTGTAGTGGACGTGATGATAGGAACACGATCAATGATCGAAATAGTCGCTGGCTCATTATCCTCTGTGATTAACGTCGGGTTAGACACTTGATTAGAAACACCTCCCTCATTCAAAGCTTTAAGAACGCCGCTAAGCTGAACCGGGGTTAAAATAATACTCCCTGCTTTAGCGGTGAATCCTCCGGCTGGTGATGACAGTGGTGGTGTACCAGTTAGCTTTGTCGGCAACCCAAAGAGATTTCCTAGTTGGCCCGTTACCTCGATTGGAACGCCTAGAGTCCCTAGACTATCTGCCCAGTTCACGCCCAGTTTTTCACCTGCGCTAGAATTGATTCTGAGGATTTTCGTTTCAACAATGATCTGGCCTTTAGCCTTGTCGATGTTATGCAATAGATTTCGAGCGGCTTCGATACGTGTAGCGGTATCAATGATGATGACTGTATTGGTCTTAGTCTCGAAGTTAACAATTCCAGTGCCCGGAGTGAGCATGGGCGAGATGAGCTGCTTGATTGTCGCGATATCAGCGGGGCGTAGGTATTGGAGCTGATAATGCCATTCCGCGCTGGGCAATTTAGCTAACTGAGCGTCTGTAAGTGCGTAAATCGTGTTACCTTTGGTATGAAGGGTAATCCCATACATGAACGCAAGTTCCTCCATCTGGCTAAGTGGCTCCCCGTCCCCAAGGTTACCAGTGACATTGAATTCTGGACCGGCGATTGATAGGTTATGGAAATACTGACGACCCGCAGATTTAGCTAGAAACTGAAAAATATCGTTAAGGGCAGCATCTTTGATGATATAGCCATCTGGTGATTCTGCCACCGCATTCGGACCCGCTGGAGCATTGGGATCTACCGGAGCATTGGGATCTACCGGAGCATTCGGATCTACCGGAGCATTCGGATCTACTGGGACCTCAGCGCCGATCACGGGTTCGACAGGCGCAACCGGTGCTGCAGGCTCAGTAACGGCGGGATCCTTGACTTGCGGGACTGCATCCTGAGCATACGAAAATGTTGCGAAGCTGATGAAAAATACAGCGAGCGATAGTTGAATTTGATGGATTTTCATGATGCGAATTAAAGCTATCTTAACAAAAATGACGAATAAGCCAAGCAATTTACTCGCTTCCGATTACGATAGGTGCATTTTTCGTTGGCTGAGCCATCCCCTCTGGCACCATTCTAGTGTCTCCGGCTTGCATTCCTAAAGGTAAAACCTCTAATTGAAGTGCGGCTTCTTTGCCCCCATCGAGGTCTTTAAAAATGATTTGTTTCGGTTCGACCTTCATTACTTTCAGATGTTTTATTCTACCTTTATCATAAGAAATCGAAATTTCTTCCGATTCTTTGATAGCTCTATCACCCACTAGAAAGCTCTTCTCCTTAACCATAACGGTAGAGACTTTGATGCCTTTGAGGATTACAGCCAAATCTTTGGGCGCAATGTTAGTTCCCACTGGGGTGATTGGACCCGTATTATTGGGAGTTGGTTTCAATTTTGGGTTCTGATACAGGCCGAATACATCCATAGCCCTGTTCTTCATGGAAAAATTCGACGAACGCGCCGTCGTGTATAAATCAACATTTCCAAGGGCAAAACGGGACGGCTTTGATTTGATCAACTCGATATCTGAATTTGATGCCGTCGGATCCGCCGAAGCCATGGTCTTTGGTGCGTCCGCAAGAGATTGAAAAATATCCGCGCTTTGAGCTGAAATATTTTGGATCGGAATAAAAATCAAACATGTAATCACTATCGTAGCTTTGGCTGTAGTAAGAGCTGCTATGCTGGGTTTAGTTTTCATTTTAAGTTCGATTAAGGTTATTTCTCCCAAGCGGTATAAGACACTTGGATATTAAGCATAGAAGCATCTGTGGTAGTATTGGGATCAATACGAAGGTCCTGTAATTGCAAATTAGGCATGCGAGATTCCAGTTCAAGCAGAGCTTTTTGAGCCGTCCTATAGTTCGCCTTAAGATTGAACTTCAGGGCCTTAGAATTCTGTAACGTGACAGTTCCAAATCCGATTTTATTAATCATCCGCTCTGGAATAGGTTGATGAAACTCTTTGGGAGGAAGCTTTCGGGCTAATAGTTTCATATTCTCATTAAGGAGAGTAAAAGAATCTTGCTCTATGACTTCTGACCACTGTTTAAATAAATCCCTTTGGTTAACAACTTGGCTTTCGATCGCATTTGCCATCAATTTACTTTTTTGAACGGCATTATATTGCTCAACTCTAGCCTCATATACGGTGGTAACTTTTCCCTTGAGCACCCAGCAAATTCCAATGATGGACGCAAAGATCAGCAATGGGATCACGATTCCGAAAATGATGATGGAGTTTTTGTACATGAAGTGATTATGGTGCTTTGGCTACAGGAATGGCCAATGTATCAGTCGCATTAAAGCGTTGAACAATTGTTAGCTCAAAGATGAATGAATAAGTTGATGAGTCAAAATCTTGAACATTTTCGACAGGCCTCGGTATAAATTTTGGATTTTCTTTGATTGTCAAATTAGTCACGAGATTTCGGGATGTGGGCTTTGGATCGAAGCTTAAATCCCCTGTAACCTTAGTGAAATTAACAAACTTGGCTCTAATTCCCTCAGGAGTATTGATTAAATTAAGGCTGTCTATGCTCTCGTTTCTGGCAAATCCCGTGATTTTCCATTCTTTAAAAAATCCTGCCTTTATTTGTTTTGGGACAGGCTCCGTGCGAATAGCAAGATTGAAGCCGCTAACTAATATATTAGACTTTTCAGGAAAGAGCAAAGCCATCATTTCCATGGAAGACCATGCCTTGGAGCGGTCATCCAGCAAGATATTCCAGTGATCCATTCTCGCTTTTTCGGCCCCCAGCATCTGCATTTTTTGTTTGATAATATTTGCTTGGGTATCATCAACGTTCCATTCCTCCTTACGCATGTATCCGTAAACACTGAAACCCATTGAAAGAATCATCAGCAGTAAAGCTACGAGCATTACCTTTTTAGCGATATTCAAATACCTCAATAAGCGAATTTCTTTCTGCGATGGAAATAATGCCAGATCCTCAGCGGATATAGGCAGGAAATCTTGTAAGAACCATCGTTCAGAGCGCAATGTGCTAAAAGTATGGCTATGCGTCTCGCTACCCTGAGTGGAGGTATCGACAACACTTAATTCAGGCTCAGGAGCCCATGCTGGAAGCGGCGATACTTCTGGAAAATAAGCTGTTTCGATCAAAGAAGATGGGAAGTTTCTTTTCAGATCTTCAGAAATTCTTGTGTCAACTTGATCACCTAAGGGCAGCAAATAAATATCAGGATGTTCAAACTCAAGCGAAGCATTCGTCGTCGCAAGCGATGACCAGAAGTTTGCCGGACAGCGTTGGCCGCGATGTTGAATTGAGCGGATCAGGCGTAGATCTGCATGCTCATTGAAAAACGCCATTGCCGTGAACCATGGATATTGAAGAACTGCGACGAAAGGTTTGTTACTTGAGGTATTAACAACCGATGCCAAGCTCATCATAGCCACCAATGGAGCACTGACGGCATGAGTGATTATGGGGAAATTTTCATCATTTCCTAAATTCCGAAGGACCTTGAGGAATGGCTCTAATCTCCGAGAAAGGCGAATCGTTGTAGCAATCATCGGACTTCCCGCTGCTGGGTAAGGCATGACTCTCCATGAGATTTGATCAGGCGATGCGGAACTATCCTCGATCACCTCACGAGGATTTTCATAAATCAACTGACGCATATCATTAAGCGCGCCAGGGTTATTGAGTTTAGATTTTATCTCTGTTGTGACGAATTCATCTGCCACGTGAAGTACGACACCTAAGTGACGTCCTTTTAATTCTTGAACTTGCTTGATCAAGTTCTGGCCCAGAGCGAGCGTTTGTTCTGGGTCAGCTATTTCCTCCTCTGAAACAGGTATCCCCGTGCTCCACGAATGATTAGCTCGGTTAAAGAAAAAGGTAGAGACGGTTGCTCCGTCTACGATGATATGGAACTGGAAATCCAGATCCAGCGCATCTTTATACCATGCCACTTGGCTTGCCCGGCTTGTATTCTTCATTACAGAGCAAGCCTGGAGGTATCTTTTTAGGACATTTAAAGATGTCGGATGTTGAAGTGTTATCAAACGATTCGGTAATTAAGTTCTGAAAATAGGGCTAAAAATCTTAAAAAGTTCATTGAGCCACTCATGGAGTTTTGATTTTGATTGAGAATTTTTGGGTTAATCTGTGGTTTATGTTAAGATTGTTAATTATTAATATATTCAGCGCAAGTTGATTCTTCCTCTCGAAAAGCCTTCAAATGAGATCAGTCATTACTTTTATTCATCTTCGCTGATTCGAAAGTCTCAGGTGAAATTAAGCCAATTTTCGTCAATCTCTCAAGGTTTGCGTCCCATTGGATATTTCCGGCACGGCGGATGACGTCTTCAAGGGATCGGGCACCGCCGTCGTAGTTGGCAATCGCAGATGCCACCGCATCATCGTTGTTCTGCAGGAATTCATAAGTCAGCACTCTTTTCTCAATTCCATTGAGC
>JANOKJ010000048.1:0-6225 GCA_031419275.1 Akkermansiaceae bacterium
CGTGACGGTTTCCTGGCGCTGGGTCTTGCCGTCGGTGGAGGTCACATCGAAAACCATTTTCCCGTCCGAAGCTTCGGCATTTGTTAGAGCGTTGCCCATCGCGACGAACGGGTCGAACCCTTTCAGAGCCGTTCCATTGATGCCTGTTAGAATTTCGCCCTTGGCGAATTTGCCCTCGCACGGTGACCCGGGCATCATTTCCTCCACTTTGAGAGCCACACCCGGATAGATCCGTGCCTTGATCCCGGTGGTGCCGATGACGCCAAAAAACCTCTCGCGAGTCGGATTCGGGCGGGTCTGGTATTTGAATTCTACGGCGTTGTAATAGTCGTTATCCGTTTGGGCTTCGACATGGAGTTGGGAATTGATCAGGAAAAGGCTGAGCAATAGGGTGGATGATCGTTTCATGGGATTAATAAACAGGATGATAGCAGATTTTTTATTGGCGATTCATTTCATGCGGTGCCCTCGGCCCCGACAGATCAAGGACGATGGCACCCTACCTTTTTCATCTTCTCCGTGTTCTCCGTTTTTAAAAAAGCAGTAATCTATCTTGCTGCGGTGCCGAGTTGGGTGGCGATGTCTTTGAGGCTTTTTGGCCATTGGTCGAAGTCGGCGGACTTGGCGTTGGGGATCTTGGCGGGAGTGATTCCGGGTAGCAGGGTTGCGGAGGGTTGGGCGTAGAAAAAGGGCACTTTTTCTTGGCCATGGGTAGCTGGGAGACTGCGGGCGTAGATTTCGAGTTCGGCGGAGTAGTCGGCGGGACTGTCGCTGATGTTCAATTCTCCCGACACCCAGATGACACCTGCCACGCCCATCGGGGTGAGCGGGCTGACGCAAAAGTTGTAGGCGAGGGTGGGAACGGTGTCCGGCTTGACCGCGCCGCCAAGACCGGGCGCGGGAAACGCGGGAAACTGCAGTGGTGCGGTGGACATGTTCGTTTTCTTTTCCGCCATGCCGGAAATTCTAACAATTTCCACTTTAACGGCTTTAAGGAATTCTGTGATCGCTTTCCGGGAGACTTCGGAGTTGGGGTCTTGCAGCAGCAGCGCATCAAGCCGTGGTTGGAAGACGGGGTTTTTCATGTCTTTGACTCCGGCGAAAGAAGTCCATGAGAGTGGGGAGGCCTTGCTCCATCCATCCCCGGAGGACATGGTTACAAAACCCTGAGGGATGCCTGGGCGATTGAGTGCTTTAGCAAACTCGTAGGCGAACATGCCCACGCTATCTTCTGGGTTTTTGAAATCCGCCGTAAGCCAAACGCAGCGGAATCTTGGCTCGCCTCCCACTTCAAAGCCGCGCTTCCGCGGAATGGGATTGGTGCTTGCAGAGGTGCGCCGGCGGAATTCGCGCACCAGCGGCATGGCCTCGGGCACGGTGGCTTTGGTATCGCGTGTGTCATGAGAGCGCTGGCTGGTCAGGAGCGGGTTTCCTGTTAGAAACCATACATCGCCGATGAGGATGTCCTTCACGCTTCTCTCATAGTCATGGCTTGTTTTTACTTCGAGGGTGATGGGTTGTGCGGAGGCTTTGAGTGCCGGAAAAGTGACAGACCATTCTTGGCGTTCGTTCGCGGTGGCGGTTTGAGTCACGCCGCCGAGCGTGACAGTTACTTCCACGCCCTTGTTGGCGAAGCCCCAAACGGGGATAGTCTGATCGCGCTGGAGGATGGCTCCATCACGGTAGAATGCCGCTAGATCGAAGGTGGGTTTGTCCGGATTGCTTTGAGTGGCTTGCTTCGCCTTTAAGGCGGCAACTTTTTCTGGATAGTCTTCCTCTAACATCAAGCGGCCATTGGCGACGGAGAACGGCGTGGCGGGCAGGCCTGCTTTGTTGTAGAGGTTGGAATTTACGGGTGACGCGTTGTGTGCGTATTGCACGCCGACAGGTTCGGGCACGTCTTTTGATGTCACCACCACCGTATCGCCGACGATCACGGCCTCGGCTGCATGCCAATTGAGATCCTTGCCGCATAGGCGGAAGTGATTGAGCTTTTCATTCGGTGTAGGGAGCGCGGGTTCAACAAACTTGCCGGGAACATTGCTGTCTTTTTCCGCGCCCTTGCTGCCCACCATCAATCCGCCGAAGAGGCTTCCTTTATCGAAGGAGACGATGGCTTTGTTTCCCTCGATGGTGGCTTTCTCGAAGATGGGTCCGGTATAGGGGATGTCGCGGCCATAGTCTTTGGCGAGCGCCCAACGTGCGAGCCGCATGCCGGGGTGGAGTTTGTTGCTGTAGTGAATGGCTTTCGTGGACGCGGGGTTATGATCCGTTTGGACTACCATGCCGACGTGGTCGCGGTTGTTCATAAAGAACTCGTGCTGTGCTTGGCGGACATCGGCCATGCCGAGCTCGTCGGGATCGGTGGTGCCGTAGCACTGCATTTGAGTGAAGTAAAACGGCATGTTAGGGTTGCCCCATGCATCGCGCCAACCGCGCACAAGCGCTTCCATGCGGGCGGCATATAAGCGTCCATCGCCGTTGTTAGATTCTCCCTGGCACCAGAGCGAGCCACGTATGGCGTAAGGTGCGGCCGGTGAAATCTTGCCGTTGTAAAACTGTGAGGGTCCGCGCCACTCGCCGGCGATTCCGGGAAGGTTCGGACGCGGCAACGGTTTCTCTAACGGAAACCCCAGCTTCGCCGATGCTTTTTGCCATGCATCCAAGTCCACGAAATATTTTTCGAAAGCCGCGCGGCCTTGATCGGTGCCAACATCGCCATTGCGGATCAAGTCTTTGTCGATTTGCAAACCAGGATGAGCTTCGATGGCTTTTCTCTCGGTGAAAGCTTCGATGCGGGTGTTGCTGTGTGAGGTGAGGAGGATGCCGATGGGGACTTTGAGTTCCTTGTGGAGTTCGTTGGCAAAGGCGAGGGCGAGGGCGGAGAAATCGCCGGCCATGCGGCTGGTTTTCCAACCTGCTTCCGAGGCTCCCCTCTCCTGCGGATAAAGGGCGGATACGGTCTCGGTTCGCAGTTCGCGGATGGGGAGTTCGGTTGCGGAGCTGGCGAGCTCCTTCGCCAAGAGCACGCAGTTCGACTTGCTTGCGAACCATTCCATGTTCGATTGGCCGGAGGCGTGCCATACTTCACCGACGAGGATATTCTTGAGAGTGACAGTGTTTCCTGACTCCTGAATCACCATTTCGGCGGGCTCGGCACTGGCTGTTAGAGGCTTGAGTTTGAGTGTCCACTTGCCATCGGTACCGGCCTTTGCGGTTTCTTTTTGTCCCGCGAATTCCACCGTGACGGTGCTATCTGGTTTGCACCAGCCCCACACAGGCACGGGCATTTCGCGTTGCAGGATCGCGTTGTCACGAAAGGGCAAGCCGAGCTCGATGGCGGGCTTTGCTTGCTCTTGCGCAGTCAAGTTAGAGACCGTTGAGAGCAGCAGGCCTGCGGAAATGATGGAGAAGAAACGGTGAACAAATGAAGAGGTTAATGAAGGCATAAGTGTATAAATGAAGAGAATCCAACCGCAGATGAAAAAGTTATTAGTTAGAAGGTTTAAGTTATTGACCCTTGTTCTCTAGAAACTTGATCGCTTCGTCTGCGAACTTTGGATCCACGAACGTGTCCGGTCTCAACCAGTAGCGCTTGCCATCCTTGTATCGGAGTATTGCGAGACCTACTTGATTTTCCTTGGCATTGTATGTCGCTGCTTCTGGCCGCCACTGGACTGGGATAAGTTCATCCACCGTGACCCCTGCTATAACTCGGGTAACTTTGAGGTCCGCATGACACCAATCATCCTCTAGGACTTTGCGATTGATGAGGGTGCCTACAAAAATCTTCTCGGCTGATTGCACGCGTTTTTCCAGGGGTTCTTCAGGCGCTAGGGAAGTTGCCGTAGCGAGAATCGTCCCAAATGCGAAAAGAATGACGAAAAGGGTTTTCATAAAAGTATCCTTAGAAAAATCAGGCTAGAAAACGGGCGATCGCTCCGGTTTGCTCGATACGGTTGCGCTGCATGACGAGGTCGAGGTCGCCGTAGTGTTTGATAGGGTTGCCGTAGGCGTTGAGCAGGGTGGTGTACCAGTTGCTCAAAGTCTTGTGTCCCTCGGCGCCGTGGAAAGGCAGGCGGATGTAACGGCCAGCGAGATCGAGTTTTGAATTTCTGCCGCTCATGACGACCATGGGTGCCTCGGTGTCTGGAGAGTGGTGACCGGCTCCGGTTTCGGGCATGTAAATGATCGTGGTGTTATCAAACATCGTGCCGTTGCCTTCGGGGATGGCTTTGAGTTTGGTCACCATGGATTCAATCTGCTTCATGTGGTGGATTTTGACCATGGCGCAATTGGCGAGTGATTCAGGACCAGCGCTGTGTCCTATGCCGTGGATGCTAACTTTGGCTTCATTCTCGGGTAATGTGGTGATGTCTGTGCCGAGGTCATCAATGGTGTAGGTGATGACGTTAGTCAGGCCGGAGGCGAGTGCTGCGATGATGACATCGGTGAAGGCAGCCTGCTTCTGAGGCAAGGTCGCGTCCATTCCGCCGCTTTCATGGACTTCATCGAGCTTGGGCAGGTGTTTTTTGATCGTATCTCCGAAGGTGGCGACTTTTTGATTGCGCTCGCGTGTGGCTTCGAGGGCGCGGACTTGGTTGTCGATTTTGATGCGCTCTTCTCCGTCCAAATTCTTGAGACGAAGAGACTCTTCACTACGTAGGTATTCGAGCAGGGAATTGTCGGATTCCATCGCATCTTTGTTCGTGATGGATTTGAACAGTTCGTTGTAGGCAGTCATCGGGTCGGCGTAGCAGTAATTGCGCTGCTGTGCGCTGGGGGCGGAGTAACCGGGGACGATGCCGGTGCGGAACTCCCGCCCGTGTGGAGTGGCTAGGGACATTTCGACGTGGCCGAAGGGTGAGGGGAAAAGTTTAGCTAATTCGAAGTCTACGGTGGCCCATTTGATGTTGCTCAGGACGTCGCGCCCTGCCTTGTAGGCACCCATGCAACCGGAGAAGGAGTAGTGACCGCCGCCCGAGACACTCATGGAAATGCCGTTCAGGATGGTCATGTTTTCCTTGTGCTTTTCCAAGCCGTGGAGCCACTCGGGCAGTTCGTGTTTATCCAGATCCACATCGAATGCCTTTTTCTCGGTGTGCATTTTCTGCTGTTCCGCAGTGAAGGACGGCAGGCTGAATTGCTCAGGCAAATTTCCGTTAGATTTGCGGATGAAAATGAAACGATGAGGAAAACCTCCGGATGTTTGTGCGGCGGCAGTGACTGGCGCCGCCATCAGGTGACTGAACGATGGCGATAAGGCGAGTCCTGTGGTGCCGAGGGCGGTGGTTTTGAAAAATTCGCGACGGTTGAAGTTCATGTCTTTACGGTTTGGAGTTAGATTTACGGAAAATAAAAGAATCGGAAGTGAGTAGCGAGATGATGACTTCGTCGAAGCTACCTTTGGAATCGAGGTAAGCTTTTTCTGCGTCGATGAGAGTTTTGGAATCTGATAGATCTTCGTTGCGCCCCATGAAGAAGCGGAAAGCGTGACGAATGATGGATTGGCGAGCCCTTTGGGATTTCGCGAGGCGGTCGATCATGTCGAAGGTGTCTTTGACCTCGCCGTCGAGTTTGGGATCACCTGTGCTGTCTAGGACACCACGAGGGTCTACCGGCAGTGTCTTGTAGACCGGCAAATGAGCACCGAAGGTGAGTTCCTCAATTGGCGCGTTATGGGCTGGTACTTTCTTGATGAGATTTTCGGGATGCTCGAGATTTTCCTCAGTTCTGAATCTTCCGAAGTCGTCGTAGAGTTCGAAGGGGAAACCGAGGGGATCCATTTTTTGGTGGCAGCGCCAGCAAGCCTCGGCGCCGGTTTTCATCTCCATCCGCTGACGCATCGTCTTGGTGTGGTTGGGGTCAATCACGGCATCGACTGTGATCGGCACGTCCGGAATGACGCCAGCAAGAAGTTTTTCGCGAACCCATTTGCCGCGATGAATAGGATCGGACTCAAGGTTCTGAGCATGGGCGATCAACCATGCGGGGTGGGTGAGAAGGCCTTTTCTGTTAGGGATTTTCGCGGGTTGCTGGGTGGGATAATCCCAAGTACGCCAATCGATGTTCCAATAAGAGGTCACCTGCTCACTGCGCATCTGCTGACCGGTGCGCCCAAGAACAGGGCCGCCATTCCAAAAGCCAGAAGGGGCGAACATGAAGGGCACGCCGTTTTGCTGACCTGCGCCGAATTGTTTCTCCGCCATAGTCATAAAGCGGATG
>JANOKJ010000049.1:0-29704 GCA_031419275.1 Akkermansiaceae bacterium
GATGCAAAAGGAACTGAACATGTCGTTCGCTTTCGTGGCAGTCGTGTAGAAAAACACCAACATACCGATGGATGGATGCCTGAAGTTAATTCACAGGGCATGATTACAATCCGAAAAGCTACTCCACTTGAGTATCTCAGACGCCTACAATTCCAGAACGATTTGTTTGGTGACCATATCAACATCATCGGCCTCACGCGCGCCAATCGCTTCGCCATTAGCCAACCCACCTTACGTGGATCTGAACCCACGGAAAATGAAATCCGTGATGTCTTAGAACAAGCCGGATGGCAAAGAGTCCCTATCGCATTACAAAATCTTCCCCACCAACTCATGGGCTCAGCATGGTACCACGACGAAGAACAACTCATCCTCCTCGACGCTCGTAAACCAAACTTCAAAAAAACCGACTTCGGAACTCTTCCAATCGACCTCATCATCGGTGAACTCACCGCTGAAATGACCGAATTAATCTATCTCAAAAGGTAGGGTCAACTGAAGCCGCCATAAGTCCTGAGCTTGCCGAAGGATGTCGACCGTAGATTCCAGCTACTAAGAAGTCCATCCGACTTCTTCGTCATTCAGTCTTACCGTAAAACCGCGCCGCACAGCGGCAACCCTCTTCCCTCTTCCCTCTTCCCTCTTCCCTCTTCCCTCTTCCCTCTTCCCTCTTCATCATTCACTCTTCACCATTTCTCTCCCTCTCCCTCTTCCCAACCACTTGTCCGCCATAGCAGGAGACGACGGCGGAAGAACCAGGAACTCTTCAAACCCAATCCCCAATTTCCATCCTTGAATCGCAATCGAAATTCATCCAATGTCTCCCCATGAACCTCGCCACCCAACTTCGGGAATCACGCTCAAAACATGCGTTGAAGAGCTACGACGACGCTGTGAAGCAATTGCGCGTGTTCAGGGAGGTTTTACCTATTACCACGAAGAACTCGAAATTTTCCGAACCTACGCAGAAGAAAAATAACTCTTCTTCCAGTCAGAACCGCTAGAACTAAGTCGTCCTCCAGACGATGAGGGTAACGAACATCAAGTCTGGTTCAATCCGAACTCCTCTAGCTATTTTAAAGCCACTTGGCCGGACTTTTTCGGCATGCTTGTCATCCATAGAAATAATGAGGAACCAAAAGCCTCCCCTATCGATTACCTAGAGCGCTGGCTACTTCACAACGAACTATTCGGAGACGGTGTCGAGTTTCTTGGTGTCATGCATTCAAATGGAGCGATAAGGCTAATTATCAAACAACCCGCCATCAATGGTACTCCGGCATCCATAGAACAAATCGACACTTTCTTCAGAAGCCATGGCTGGCTGTCCTTTAAAGTGGAAAATAATCTAGCTTACTTTGACCCCCAACGAAATGTCGTCATTTCAGATACTCATCGAGGCAACATCATTCTCATGGATGATGGACTACTCGCACCCATCGACCTGCGAGTTCAACCTCTCTCATCTGCACGCCTGGACACTGTGAAAAAGCTCTGCTCTCGTTAAAGATCGCTCCACCGCACTCCACCGAAACACCGCGCCGCACAGCGGCAACCCTCTTCCCTCTTCCCTCTTCCCTCTTCCCTCTTCCCTCTTCCCTCTTCCCTCTTCCCTCTTCATCATTCACTCTTCATCATTCACTCTTCACCATTTCTCTCCCTCTCCCTCTCCCTAACCAAGAACTAAGAACCAAGAACTCTTCTTCACTCTTCACTCACCCCTCTTCCCTAACAACCAATCGCGTGGGGCCACTCCCTTTACGCGATACGCGACTGATCAATCACCGGCATCTTCGTCTTCATCGGCATCTTGCTGTTTCCTAATTTCTAACCAAATATCATTTGAACTTCGCATCATACGAGTTTTGGAAATTACTTATCCTCTGTTTTGTAGGCTCTAGGTTAATACTGGTTATAATACGCCGTTTCTACCCTTCTATTGAGCAAAGCGCGGCAAAGCTCTGTCTTCTTGCAACAGCACTATTTCTACTTTATTCGGAAAATCCCATTACACTTGCTGCGTTTCTGTGGGTAGTCTTATTAGGATGGTGCTGCTTACTTTTGCCCAGTTTGCGTTGCGCAAGACCCATTAAAAATTCCATTTTCGTTCTTCTTCTTGTCGCTCAACTCGCTCCTCTATTTTATTATAAATACTGGAACTTCGTATTCAATGAAACCCTCGGACTGAACTTCCCAGTTTCATCCGTCTTCATTCCGATGGGCCTTTCCTTCTACACCTTTCAAACAATCGGCTTCTGGATCGATCACCTTCGCACCGGACAGGCCCGGCCCTCTCTTATCGACTACCTGAACTTTTCCTCCTTCTTCCCACAAATCGTTGCTGGGCCAATTGAGAAAAGCGAAAAACTTCTTCCTCAGATCGAAGCCACTCGCTTTCGCCTTCACTTGGAAAATCTGAACGCATCTCTCCAGTGGATCATACTTGGCCTAGCCTACAAACTCATCGTTGCCGACAATCTCGGGATCCTTAGTGAAAAATTCACGCTCGATGTCAGTAACGCTTGGCACATTTGGTTCGAGTGCCTGACGTTCGGATTAAGAATCTACTTTGATTTTGCGGGATATAGTTTTATCGCCATAGGTCTTGGCCTGCTTTTTGGTATCCAGCTAACGCTCAATTTCCGCAGTCCTTACTTGTCAAAGAATCTCAGAGAATTCTGGAGAAACTGGCACGTAACCCTAGGGGCGTGGTTGCGTGATTATATCTATTTTCCCCTTGGAGGAAAACGGGTTAATTGGTGGGCGCTAAATCTTGTCATCGTTTTCCTCGTTTCAGGTATCTGGCACGGAGCCGGATGGGGATTCATCATTTGGGGACTACTTCACGGCATAGGAATAGTCATATGCAGCCTCAATATAACTTGGCTCAAATTCGACTTATTAAAAAAAATACCTCTGCTTCAGATCGCTGTCACCTTCATCTATACAACTGGCGCATGGCTATTCTTTTTTGAAACAGATACAGAACTGATGTGGAGGAAAGCTCTTACCTACCTCCACCCTCAAGCCTACAACTTATCAAACCTCAGCCAGCTTCACTATATCCTTGCCGGGCCCTCGGATCTATTGAGCCTCATAACCATCATGGGCTTCGCTTTTCTGGCACTCGCACTGGAAGGTTTGGGAGTCAGAAAAAATTACGAGCCATACCAACTCGCTAGGACCCCCATCCTCAGCCTGATCCTCGTCTTCCTCATAGTCATGCTAGCTCCTATGGAGGAATCATCATTTATCTACTTTAATTTCTAACATGCGCTTTCCATTAGCCATTCTTGTGACGCTATTATTTAGCTACGCTCTGGGCTTCTATTTGGCTATTCCAGCGAATCCTGAAGTTCAGTTCTGGAATTCATTAGCAGAAAAACGCGATACTCAGATCTCAACGCTACGTAGAGAGCGCATTAACGCCCCAATAATACTCTTTAGTGGCGGTTCCAGTACTGCATTTTCAATAAAACCAGAAATCATCGAGCAATCGACCGGCATCCCATGCTTTAATCTTGGGCTACCTGTGGGATCCGGGGCTAAATATATTCTACATCACGCATTGGAACGGGCCACAAAGGGAGACTATTTGGTCATCTGTCTCGAACATGGAGTATTAATCACTTACAAAGAAGACTCTAAACCCTCTAAGCTGAGTTACGCATTCGCGATTGAATCTGGAAATCCGCACGATGCAGTAGGCGGTAGAACATTCGACCATTCACTTACACTTAATGATCATCTAAACTTTTCAAGGCCGGGAGCCACTCTTCTTCCTACTTTGATCGCTAGAAAGATTATTGATAAACCATACCGTTACGGGTCGAGAGATATCCGCTATCATGGACGTGTCGAAACTAATGTAAGAGATGAATCCATGCAATTTACAACCCCAACCGGAGTAACTCAGCTAACGAATGACTCTCGACTACTAATGAAAAAATTCAAAGCTGAAGCCGATAAAAAAGGTGTTCATGTTGCTTACTCACTACCTTGGTTATACACAAATCAGGCAACGACCAAAGAGTCTCGCTCAGAAAACCAAGCCCTTCTCCGCGAAATCTCAACCATCATGCCCGTAATCGAGGATGGCTACAGTGGAGCTGCCATGGAAAAAAACTGGTTCGCTGATACAGCTCTACATCTCAATGATGACGGTGCAACCATTCGTTCAAAAGCTCTAGTCAAGCCTTTGAATAACTGGATCATAGAAGCGGTAAATCGTGAGTAATACTCTTTGGAATTCTCTACTTGAGATAAAAAATAATCGAAACGGTAAATACTACCAATCCGCTCACTAAAAAAGTTTGATGAAATGGTGTAACAAATAATTGCTTAAATACCATATTTCTATGAATCCAAAAAAATGGATATTACGTTGGCATGCGACGCCAACTACCAATCAGACCTACGATTTTCTCGATGGAGTTCGAGGTCTTGCGATACTTATGGTAGTCGCATGCCATCTAATTTATATGAATCCGGACGCGAGTTGGAAACTGAGATTCTTTACTGGAATCTTTCACGCAGGGAGCAATGGCGTGACGGTCTTCTTTTGCCTGTCTGGATTCCTGATTTCACTGCCGTTTTGGCAACGAAAACTGAATGGCGATAAAGTAGTCTCCCGCAGCTACGCTACGCGCCGCTTCTGGAAAATTGTCCCTCCTCTATTCCTTTCTATTGTTCTTTTAACACCTATTTACATCGCGACCTATGGCAGGGCTGATGATTATACAATAGCTGCAGTTAAATGGATTGTAGGATGGTCATGGTTTATGCCAGTCAGCGGAATCTTGAATCCTGTGATGTGGAGTCTAATCGTTGAGGTTCATTTTTACACAATCCTTCCTCTGCTCTTTCTATGCTGTAAGCGACTTAGCTACAAACAAACACTTTGGATTCTTTTCCTTGGTTTCTTGTTAATTCCGCCAATCGCACGACTCGTATATTCTTGGTATGGAATTCACTTCAGCTTAAGTCCATTTATTTTGGTGAATTTTCCATCGATGCTTGATCCATTTGCTTATGGCATCCTCATCGCCGGACTATTTCAAATGGGCGCATTGAAGCATTCATGGGCCCGGTTAGGGCCTCCTGGATTATTCTTACTTGGAATAATCATGGTTATATCTGGATTTTCCACGGTTTCTCCGGCAACTGCGGTAATATTTAATTACGAAATCATCCGTGCAATGGTTATGATTTCTTCCGCCATGATTCTTTGTTTTATAGCCCATCCAGGAACTGCCAAAAAGTGGGGGCTCGAATTGCCTGCTTTGCGCTGGTTAGGACTCCTGAGCTATGAATGGTATTTGCTTCATCAACCCATTTATTTTTGGACTAAACATCTTCTCGGGCCATCGGATGGAAACGTGTGGATCTATTTTTTAAGAATCACAATTCCTGCCGTTACTAGCTTGGGTCTAGCAGCGCTAATGTATCGATATTTCTCGGTTCCAATTATGCGGCGCTTCCGGGGAGAGACGCAGCCATTATAAAATTAGGAAAGCTGAACGCCTACAGTTTAAGCATCTAATTACGTTATTCTATGCGCTACCGCCCACACCTGCTCCAATTTTTAATAAATTCTTAAAATACTTTCTGCTTTCAGCAGTTCCCGAAAAATGGACTCAACCAAACTCAAAATCTTAATCTTCGTCGTCCTCTCGCTTTTCATGGCGATTTACCTCGGCGTCGCAGCAGCTACAGCACAGCTAGAAACAGTTGTATGGATTGTAGGGAGTGGAACACTGATTTCTTGCGTCCTCCTCGGTAGAAAGATCTGGATTATCATTCCACTCATGGGGGGGCTCAATCTGGCACTGATGATCCCCGGACAGCCCAACACACTTCTAATAGCTCAAGCCCTTTTGATTGGATTTTCCCTACTGCTCTTCCTTATACGAAGGCTCCCTTTCAAAATTCGTATTACCGAACTCGAATTCTGGTCTTTATTGCTGCTCATATGTGTTGCTCAAGCTTATGTGCGAAATCCGGTAGGCCTCAATATCTTCGGCGGGTCCTCCGTCGGAGCACGGCCGTATGCGCTCTTTGTTATCGCTTTGGTGAGTAGTCTTTTACTCTCCACCCTCATAATCCCAGCTAGGGATCTACGTTGGATCATTCGTCTATCAATTGTAGGAGGTCTGATAAACTTCGCCATCTCGGCAATCGGATTTTTCATCCCACAAATAGGTGTTTGGTTCGGCGCGGCACAACAGGGTTCTATGAATAATAACAGCTATCAGGAAGGACAGTACGAAGTTAAAAGTGCTACACGTATTCAATTTCTTGGAGCGGCAGGTCGCAACTTATCTCTTTGGATAAGTACATTCATCTCCCCCATCCGCGCCTGCTTTCATCCTCTCTGGGCGCCGCTTGTTTTAATCTCGTTCGCCTTCTCTGCTTTGAGCGGATATCGCCTTGAAATTACTTCTGTTGGTTTGACCTATCTAGTTGGAATTGCCTACCGCGGGGGTGCAATCTCAGTGATCATCGCCACTCTAACCTTGATTATTGGGATAACCCTCCTTGCTTTAGTTAACCTTGCGTCACCGCTTCCGAGTAATATTCAACGCTCCCTCAGCTTCCTTCCAGGAACATGGGAAAAAACTTATGTGGATGACGCGGCAGGCTCCACTGAATGGCGGGTGGAAATGTGGAAAGAAGCACTCCTATCCGATTACTGGATCCGTAACAAAATCCTCGGTGACGGACTTGGCATGACCAAAGAAGAATTGAATTACATCCAGTCATTCGAAGGAAAGCAAATGGGAGCAGCACCTGGGACCGGTAACCTCACAATGCAACAAGAATTCATGATGGCCTCTAATAACTATCACAGCGGTCCCGTGAGCACCATCCGTACAGTCGGCTACACCGGCCTTTTAATTCTAGTTCTTGCGCAAATACGTCTCGCCGTCCATGCCCATCGCCAGATCAAGCGGGCACGAAATAGTGAATGGTTCCCGCTGGCTCTGTTCATTGGAATCCCCATCATCTGGGCTCCAATTTTCTTCATATTAGTATTCGGTGACTTTAGCACAGCCTTAGCCAGCTTTCTAATGGGAGCTGCGATGATCCGGATCTTAGAAAATAATTTGCCGCTGCCTGCCTACTCAAAACGCAACATCCAACTTCCAGTTCCAACGCTCTCACAGGCCGCCAGTTGATCCCCTCTTTCCTTCCGTAATCTAGCTCTCTTCTTTTAAATTTAAAGTTTTAAATTTAAAGTTTAAAATACAGTGTCCCGTTCTAAACGATTTATCAGCGGCTTGCTAACAGGTTATGCATCGATTGGAGTAAACATCCTCTACACGATCGCTTCGATACCGTTGGCATTACACTATCTCAGCAAAGAAGAATTTGGAATCTGGGCTCTGGTTACTCAGCTATCGGGCTACCTACTGTTGCTTGAATTTGGAATGAGAGGTTCCATCGCACGAGCTCTATCAGATCACAAAGATGATGTTACAGATGGTGTTTACGGCAGCATACTTCGCACCGGAACGAGAGTTTTCATCATCCAAGGTTTCGCGATCATTCTCCTTGGCTGCCTGTTTGCATGGTTGGGCGCTCCTTTACTTAAACTGCCTGCGGACTTAGTCAGAATTTTCACGATCTTGATGGGAATTCAGGCCCTGATATGTGGAGTAACCTTAGCTACAGAAGCTATAGGATCGCCACTGTGGTGCCACCAACGCCTCGATGTAAGTAATTTAATCACCGGCATTAATCTGGTTGTGAGTTTCATCACTCTCTGGATCGGGTTCCACCTAGGTTGGAAACTCTACAGCCTAATCCTATCGTCAGCCATAGGGTTGCTAGTAAGCACAACAACTACATACTTCTCTTGTCGGTTCCTAAAGCTATACCCTCCTCTAGAGCATCGCGGTAATTACAGTCCCATACTCTTTCGTGAACTTCTCCACTTTGGAAGTGGATTGTTCATGATGAATCTCGGAGCACAACTAACGTCAGCAAGTCAGGTGATTATTATCAGTCGCCTATTGGGAGTTGAGGTTGCGGCCGTATGGGCCATCTCTACCAAGCTCTATAATATGTCTCAACAATTCGTATCAAAAGTTCTCGAAGCCTCCGCAGGCGGATTGACTGAGATGTTTGCGCGAGGTGAGTCTCAGAAACTTAAGCAGCGTTTTCAAGACGTTACAAAAATTTCTGCGATATTCGCAGTCACAACAGGAACAGGAATCGCTCTAATCAATGGACCGTTTGTGGAAATTTGGACGGATGGAAAAATCACATGGGAGCCTTGGAACAACTACCTTCTGGGCTGTCTCCTTTTTACAACATCGGTGACTCGTTGCCATATCGGGCTTGTCGGAGTCACCAAACATATTCGCGGAATGAAATACATCAATCTGGCAGAAGGCATTATATTTGTTGGAATCTCAATTTCATTAGCCCGTTTATTTGGCATTACTGGAATTCTGGGTGCTGCAATCATCTGCAATGTTATGATCACCGGTTATTATTCCATCGCGAGAACCTCCCAACAATTGGAATTCACAAAACACGAAGTAATTGGTTGGGCCGCACGTCCTATGATCATCATGACAAGTATCTCTGGGTTATTTCTGCTTCTACACCTTTCAATTTTCGAAGATCTATCCATCGTCTTTAGTCTTGGAGTAGGTATAGGTGCATACATCATCATTGTATTGCCAATAATCTGGTTGTTCGGAATTTCAACACATCTCAAGCAAGAACTTAAATTACTATTCACTAAAATGGTACTGAAAGTAAGATTTCCAAAACAAACGATCTAATATTTCTATCTTTAAAATAGCTGCGAATCACCAAAACCATGTTCCTAAAAATCATTCGTTTTTTTCTTAACCTTATAAGAATCACGCTAAGAAACCCAAATGACTTACGCCATATTTTTGGAGTTGCTGATTCAGTGACCACAGAAATCGTAAACCCACTCAATGACACGCGTTCTCTAGAGCGTGTGGATATTCTAGATATCTGCGAAGGAACAAGTAGATGGACAGTCCAATCGTTTCCCAGTGTCGGAGCCTCGGTTTCACCACTGGAATCCATGGCGCTCGCTGCACTTTCAGAACGCGTTGAAGCAAAGCGCATCTTCGAATTTGGCACCTACAAAGGAGTTTCTACTACGCAGCTTGCACTTAATGTCGGACAAGAGGGCATGGTCTTCACGCTTGATTTGCCAGAAGATCACCCAGCTTATTTGTTACCAATACCAAAGCCCGAGGAGCGGGCAATCGCGGCGGAAAGTGGCAAAGGCATTCTTATTCCCAGAGATCTACTCAGTCGTGTGACCTTCCTTCAATTCGACTCAGCAACCTTTGATACTTCTCCTTACATCTCTTCTATGGATCTGATTTTTATCGATGCTGCCCACAGCTATGAATATGTAAAAAATGACTCATTAAAAGGCTGGGAGATGTTGAAACCAGGTGGAATCATGGCTTGGCACGATTGCAATCCCAACCACCCAGGCGTCGTGCGATACCTGAAAGAATCAGGACATAAAGTCAGCCTTATACAGGGAACCACCCTCGCCTTCGTTCAGAAACCTTGATCACTTATTAATCAATCGAACATTAATAATAATGTCAGCAAGCCTACTCCTACTTAAAAAGTCAAAAGAGTTAATTACGTGAGAAACCTTCCATGCATAGCATGGTCGTCAATCTATCTAACAGGATAAGAAAATCTCCATGTACGATAAAGATTAACCAATTCATGTTTTCCGAGTAAAGCTATAAACTGCTAAGCCATACGATGAATATACTCATTCTTACACATTTTCTTGGGCGCGGCGGAAGCAGTTCGCTTTGCGTCCAAGTGCGCGATGTTTTGAGTAAGAATGGACATACAACACAAATACTTGCAACTCAGCGAACCGAAGATCGAATCACAGAGGACGCGATATTCTTATTCGACGAACCAGCCAGATCTAAGAAAGAAGGCATTCGTGGATTGTTACTAAAAATACAAGAATTAAAGCCAGACTTGGTGTATTCGATCTCAGGCATTCAGGAAATGGAAGTTTTGCGCTTCCTCACAATACCACGAATCCGCCACTTTTCCTCTCTGGAAAGCCATGATTACTTGGACATCCGCTATTTGTTTGAGCAGGCGAAACCTTATTTTGATGGAGTCACCGCCAACACACCTGATGTCACCGAGAAACTCCAGTATTGGGCACCTGGGTCCGATTTTCTGAAAAGCACTTTCCCCTATGCCCTAGACGCATCATTATGGCCTATTCAAAGCGCACCCCTACCTAACAAACCTGGAAAGAAAATTCAAATCTGTTTCATCGGACGCCTAGAACCTTATCAAAAGAGAGCCCATTGGCTTCCAGAAATCATCGGTCTTGTTAATAAAAGTCAATTGCCTGTGGAATGGCACATTTATGGGGACGGGCCTTTACACGCTAAACTAATAAGTGAGATGGAGCAAAGGTGCCTCGAAAATTTGGTTCATTTTCATGGATGGCTTCCCCAAGCGGAGCTCGTGAAGAGCATCGCTTCGCACGACATATTCTTTCTGTGTTCACGCTGGGAGGGACTACCCATTGCAATGGTTGAAGCAATGTTAAGCGGGCAAGCGTGCCTTGTACCACAAACTTGTGCCGGTGCAGAGTACGCGCTCGATTCTGGTGGCGGTTGGTTATACGAAGCAAGCAGTGCCAAAGCGTGCGCGGCAAAACTAATCGATGTGATCTCAAAACCTGGATTGATTGATAAAGAAAAGGCAGCAGCCACCCACGCAGCTAGAAATAAATTTGTTGGAATTAATCCAGCACAACAAATTCAGGGTTTTATTGATATGTTATCCAATGTCCGCCATAACGGCAAAACTGATTTGTTCGATCAATGCCGGCCATTTCTGCCACTGCCACCTTTGAAATATGTGTATAGCCGATTGTTAGCTCTAAAACATGTCATCGCAGAACGCATTTTTGCTTAAATTAGAATCCCATGATCTCCATAATTGTTGTTGGGCGTAATGATGGTTTTGGCCTTAATCTGGCGAAACGGACGGCCATTAGCTTAAATCAATTCGCAAGTTTATGTGAAGATGATGACGATGAAATCATTTACGTTGACTGCAATACAGCGGATGCCGAAGTCACACTTACAGAATCGATTGCGGATACACTAACCCCAGAAGCGCGCAAAAGAATCAAAACTTACAGGGTTTCTGGCGAACAAATGCATCAAGCCGTTGGCATTACACCCATGCCTATCTCGGATGAATTATCTCGAAATATTGCGATAAGAAGAAGCAATCCGAACAACCAATGGATACTCAACACGAACTGCGACATTCTTCTATGTCCAGTGGGTGATTCGTTGCATGATATTCTTCGGAGTCTAAAACCGCAATTCTATCTGTGTCCACGTAGAGGGATTCCATATGATGAGTGGCGTACAGTCGATCGAATGAACATCGCATCCATTACTGAATTTTGCGATCAATTGGCGATAAGCGCTAAAAGATTCCCTCCAGAATCCAGCAATCCATGGCAAAGGTTCGGCTCCATAGGTGATTTTCAATTAGCCCCAAGATCCCAATGGTTTGAGATAAGTGGATGTGAGGAAGCTATGAATCTGTGGGGACACAGCGATGTCAACAATGCCAAACGACTCAGCATACTTAACAACTACTCGCGAACACCGGATCTTGGTGGGCGGATATTACTCTATCACCTCGATCATAACATCAAGAAATCCGTATCAGCCAATGCTGACGTTGTTCCTCATAACGACACGAAGCGCTGGGTCGATGACGTCACAGATTATCGTTCATGTAACTCACCTGGATGGGGATTAGAAGGAGTCATTCTACCCTCACCATCACTTGTGAATTCAGGTTCTTCGGTGGGCGAACATAGCCCGATATTGAGCCGGGAGAAGAAATCCAGAAATGTCTTACGCATACTCACAATCAAGGCCGTGAACTTTTTCGCCCGAATTGCCAGCAAGCTGTACAATCGTTTGGGATTATAATTATTAGTCTTGGAGTTCTTGGCAGAAATACAGTTTGTTCCCCTTCTATCGCATTCGCGCTAATCAATTAGCGGTTTAATCATGAAAATTATACATGTGAATTTTGACGGAACCCATGGCGGGGCTACAATAGCCGCAAAAAGGATTAACTCGGGACTACAGGAAATGGGAATCAATTCCGAGATGTGGGTGGCACGTTCTCCAGGAATCGCAGAAGGTATTCATTGCATCAAATCCAGATTCTTCCAAAAACTCGACAGTTTGAAAAACATCATCATCTATAGAGTTGCAGAATTTATGAAATTTGGAAGTGACAGATCTTATAATCTCATTCCGTCTCGAATTGTCCATCAATTGAATGTCTCCGACGCCGATGTTGTTCACCTCCATTGGATCAATGCGGAAATGGTTTCGATTGCGCAGTTGGCTAAAATTAAGAAACCCGTCGTATGGACCCTCCATGACATGTGGGCATTTTGTGGGGCGGAACATTATACGACAGAGAAGCGTTATATAAACGGCTATCTCCCAACACCAAATGAGATGTGCGATCCTACAATGAATTGCTCTTTTGATATCGATCGTTGGGTATTTAACCGCAAACAAAAACACTGGGGAAATTGGCAACCCCACATTGTTACCCCGAGCCATTGGCTGAAACAGTGTGCTGAAGAAAGCCTGTTATTCAAAGATCTGAAAGTGTCTTTGATCCAATACTGCTTGGAACTGAATATTTTCAAGCCACTGGATACTGTTCAATGCAGAACAAAACACCAATTACCACTCGCTAAAACAATAATCTTGTTTGGTGCCGTTAACCCTAGCGACCATAGAAAGGGCGGTGATTTACTTGAACTCGCTTTATCCAATATCAAAAACAAAAATCAATACGCTGTGGCTGTTTTTGGAAAGAAGCGGGAAGACCAGATCGGCGGAATAGAAACATTTTGGTTAGGATCAATTTCATCTGATCAGGAAATGGCGGAAATATATAACTGCGCAGATGTGATGTGCGTGCCATCAAGAATGGATAATTTACCAAACACAGCAATTGAAGCAACGGCCTGTGGCGTTCCTGTTGTCGCCTTTAATATTGGTGGCCTCTCGGATATCGTTGAACACAAAATGACCGGTTATCTTGCAACCCCATTTGATTCAATAGACTTCGCGAAGGGAATAGAGTGGGTTCTTGGCGAGTTCCAAGATGCAAATACAAATTTAAGATCAAACTCCAATTACATACGCAATAGAGCGGAGAAATTATACAACCGCACCATTGTCGCTGAAAGCTATATTACGGTTTACAACAAAGCTATCCAAGCCGCTGATTGATCCGTGCAAATGCAACTGAGCGTCTAGCATACGATTACCTGTAGAGTAACAACGCTATAAGATCACGCAATAAACTCAGTAACTAAACGACCAGAAATTCGTCGATTTATAATCTTCAAAATTATTAGTTAATTATTCTTCATCATGAAAAAATCAATAGCCGTAATTGGTGGTGGCATATCGGGACTAACGATTGCCCGCCTCATGAGGGAGAAATTTGATGTCAAAGTTTTCGAAAGACAGTCACGGCCTGGAGGCTTGATTAAATGCAAAAGAGTAAATGGTAGCCTATATCACATGGTAGGTGGTCATGTATTCAACTCTAAGCGTCAAGATGTCTTGGATTACTTCTGGAGCATTTTTAATCAAGAAGAAGAATTCATCAGTGCGACGCGAAATGCGGCAATCTATTTAAATAAGCCGATCGGGTATCCAATTGAAAATCACCTTCATGAACTTGAATCTGATGTTATACAGCGAGTCATATTCGAATTACTTGACTTAGAGAAATCGAATAAGTGCGCTCCAAGTAATTTCTCCGAATTCTTACAAAAAAGATTTGGCCAGACTCTATACGAACTCTATTTCAAACCTTACAATGAAAAGATCTGGAGACAGGATCTACGTAATGTCTCTCTTTCCTGGCTTGAGGGCAAACTGCCGACGCCAACGATTAAGGAAATTCTATTCAACAATATTCACAGAGCGCAGGAGACGACAATGGTACATAGCTCGTTCTTCTACCCCAAGATCGATGGTTCCCAGTTCCTGGTCAACAGAATGTCTGAAGGCCTCGACATCGAATGCGATAAAACCATTCATAGTATTCATCACATTCAAGAATCCAATACTTGGAAAATCAACGGTGAACATTCCTTTGATTACGTCATCTATGCAGGAAATATCAAAAAATTATCCGGAGTTGTGGGTGGATCATTAAACATCGACTGCTTCGATGACCAGATTGCTGCTTTGGAATATCACGGCACGACCACCGTCCTTTGTGAAATTGAGCCTAACCCATACAGTTGGATCTATCTTCCCGATCCGAAGTTAAAAGCTCATCGAATCATCAATACAGGTAACTTTTCCGAAACCAATAATCGAGCCGGAAGCAAGACCGCAATCATCGAATTCACGGACGAAATTGATAAAGTCGAAATCATTCGGAATCTATCATTCACGCCATATAACCCAAAGTATATCGATCATCAGTTCACCCGTTACACATATCCCATACAGAAAAATGACACCCGTACGCTTATCGAGAATATAAAACAGAAAATGGAACCTAAAGGCTTTTTTCTATTAGGTCGGTTTGCGGAGTGGGAATATTACAATATGGATGCAGCAATTGGTGCAGCGATGGACTTATCTGAAAAAATATTTAACCGCATCCCAGAATAAAAAACATCTCAGAAGTAGCGTATCGTCCTAAACGCAGCCGAAGAATCAATGATTACAACTGCAAAACACACCAGAAGCATATTCATACAGAACTAATTGATCCACTTTGGTCCTGCAGCCGCCACAGAAATGCTAAGAGCCATATTAAAATTCATTCTCACCCGTAGCACGCGCCTACTTGATCTGACTTTAAGTCTTCTTCCACCAATAGGACGGTTCCGTCCATTGAGAGGACGTTTTTCAGCATACCAACGACTGCGGATGCATAAAATAGATGGCTGCGTGCTAATCGAAGCACAAGATCCCGGACGCTGCCCTTCTGGCTCAATGACAGAAATGGCAGGAACACCGGGTAAGGAACAACATAATCACCAGCCATGGCCAATTTTTTGGACCCGTGCGGATGATGCACGCCTGGTGGGAAAAATGTTACACTGGAGAGATACTGAGGATAAAATATGTGACGAAAATTTATTTCATTTATCACATCGTATGAGATTGAGAGATGGCAATTTCTTCGATCAAATTTCACTCCAGCACCCGCATCACCTTCGAGGATCATGGACATCCATTATTTCAAATTGGGGCACTGGGCAAAATTACTATCATTGGTTCTCTGACTGCCTCACTCGGTTAGCTGTCAGAGAAAAGCTTCCAGAGAAAACTAATATATTAATCAATGCCAATCCATCAGCGTTCGCCATCGAAACTATTGAGATGCTGGGGCTCTCAGATATTACTCTGGCTTCCCCATCTACATGCATAATACCCGATCGCTACTACTTCTGCTCTCCCACTGCCATGACAGGAGTATGGAATCCCTTCGGATGGAACTGGCTACGAGAAAAATTCGACCACTTCCGCCAGCCCACCGCGAATGCCAACCCCATTTTCCTAACCCGCCGTGGCGCGACTCGAATTCCAAAAAACATCGCCGAAATCGAGTCTCTATTCACACAAAATGGATTCGATATCATTGATTGCGGCAAACATACAGTAAGGGAACAGATTCATCTGGCCAGCGCCGCACCTGCAATCGCTGGTCTCCATGGAGCAGCCATGACTAACCTCTTGTGGGCCCAGCCAGGCACGCCGGTTCTAGAAATCTTCCAGTGTGACTACTTAAACGGCTGTTATGAACAAATAGCTTTTCAGGGAGGCTTGGATTACACGGCCATCGTGCTCGAAGAACAGCCTCAGATGACAAACATTTTAAATTGGCTGAACGTTCATCATATATCATCAACTGCTTATCCTTGAGCATATCAGCATCGATTGAGAAAGCATCTAGACTCCCGTGCACACTTTGGAAATATTTAACATTTCTGACGAATCCTGCGATTTCACTGTAGTTACTACCGACAAGGACGGCTCCAATTCCGCTTCCATTCAAGAAACGGACTTAAGTTATTATCGCTACAGATATAGCCTATGAAGACAATCCATTCATGAAAATTCTCATCACAGCAGCAGCCTGCAATCCTTACTTGGGTTCAGAGCCGGGGGTTGGTTGGGCGGCCGTTTGTCGCATCGCGTGTGATCATGAAGTGTTTGTCCTCACTGATTCCATTAATAGAGAAGGCTGGGAGAAGGGCAGCCGTGAAGGCATAATCCCACAAAACGTTAAGGTGCGTTTCCTGCGCAAGGCCACTAAGTATGTTGAAAATCGGTTCATTGCGCGCATCCAAAGCTGGCTTTGGTATACCGCATTTAACCGCTTAGTGCTTGCCGCAGCACTAGATTGGCATAAAGAAGAACAATTTGATCTTTGCCACCAAGTAACCATCGCTGCTTGGCGGGTGCCCTCTCCCTTGTGGCAACTGCCTATTCCCTTCGTATGGGGACCCATTGGTGGAGCAGGATACATCCCGCCGAATTTCCGCTCCATGCTCAGCTTACAGGCAAGGTTTTTTGAGCGTGCGAGAGACATTAGCACTGCAATAGCTTCGCGGTCGTCGGCTTTCCGCAATTGTATGCAAAAGACCACCGTTGTGTTTGCAGCAAACAAAGAGACTGAGGAGTTTCTCCTGCCTTTCCGTGGAGACCTTCCTATGACTCGTTTACCGGTCTTATCCGTAACTACAGAGACGATTGTAGCATTTCGCCGCAAAAGCGAAGCAGTTGTGAAATCTGGGCCACTGCAACTGTTTGCAGGTGGAAATATCGAAGGGCGCAAAGGAGTAAGTCTCGCTATCAAGGCTCTGGCCAAAGCCAAAGATAGTGGCGTTATTTTTCGTTATACTGTGTCAGGAGGTGGACCAGAAATCGAAAAACTAAAACAACTCACAGCTGAGCTCGGTCTCACTAACGAGATTCATTTTCATCCAGGATATTCTGGCCAAGATTACATTGATGCGCTGCAGGCTAGCGACATTTACTTTCTTCCCAGTTTCCGTGAAACTATGGGAATGACTCTTGTTGAAGCGATTTTAGCTGGCTGTTATCCAATCGTGGCAGATACAAGCGCCCAAGGTGAGATTGTTAGCATGACGGGTGGCACGGCAGTTCCTCTTATTAACATAGAAGAAATGGTTGAGGGACTCGCGCAATCTGTCATCGCCTGTAACGCTAGGCGGGATCGTCTTTTTACAGAAATGGAAATGGCCAGATCTATTCTCTGCGAATATTTGCACGATGACCGCTACAGCCGCGAGATCGCCTCAGCCTATGCTCTATGCAAGAAGAAAAACTGTTCATGAATTCCTGAAAATGTCTCAATACGATCAAAATACTTATCCAGATATTTTAATATGACTGAAAAAACGACGATCGAATCCCTGCGAAAAGAACTAGAACAGAGGACCGGTAATCTTGTTCATGAGCGGGAATTCTCCGAAATTACTGATTTGGGTGGACTTATAGGTTCTTGCAAGTCCTTCGTGGATTGCGGTGCGAGTCGCGGACCATATACATGGGCAGCAAACTTAGGACTTCGCAACGCGTGTATCACTGCAATAGAGGCAAACCCCGCTCTTTGCGAGCATCTGTTAGAGCAGTGGGACGATATCAAGAAAAGCGGAACAAGCAATGGGAACGAACTTCAGGTAATCAATGCGGCGATCTCGGACAAACCCGGAAAGCTTGATTTCTTCATCAATCGTGAAGACTACCACACAAGCTACATCGGAGATGTTATGGATGCGCAATTCATCCAAGGAACGCATGAACGAATTGAGCTTCCTGCCCTGTCGCTAGATCATATTTTTGATTCTGATAGCCCAGAATTTATAAAAATCGATATCGAAGGCGCCGAATGGCGAGCTTTGAAGGGAGCAATCAAATTGATAGAGAAGCGGAAAACAAGGTTTCTCGTGGAAATCCACCCTTGGGGTGATGCATCAAATGGTAAACGGCCTTCCGATGTTTTCTCATTTATGGCGAAACAAAATTATTCTGTGACCCGCTTTAGTCAGCACTGGCTTTTCACACCTGAGAAGCCGAGTGTGATCAATCACATTCAATCAATTTTCTACGGTTTCGTTCTCGATCATCCTCCCCTGCGTAAACTTGCCAAAGCTATACTTCGCAAGTGACGTCCTAAAGTGGACTATAAGCACGCTAAATCGTTCTATAACAACCTGATCATACTATGACACCGGAACAGGCAATTAATTCGTCCCCTCTAGGTCTTGGCACTAGCGTACTTGCATCTTGGCTTGGCGGACTATCAACACCAAAGGCGGATCATTTGCTATCAACTGCATACGAGCTTGGTGTTCGTCTGATTGATACATCTAATACCTACGCATCCGGAGAGTGCGAACGCCTACTGGGAAGAATACTTAAGAATCGCCGAGAGAATTTCTCAGTGATGACAAAAGCTGGATATACCCACGCAGATCTTCCCGGACCTTTTCATCTACTTAATCCGCTTGGGAAAAAATTCATCCAGAAATTCGGAACACGCCAGAGATTCGAACCGGAATACCTCCAACACTCCATCAGAAGATCTCTCCAGCGTCTGAATACGGATTACGTGGATGTATTCGTTCTCCACGACCCCCCCGCCGATTGCCTTCGGGATGGCTACATCTTCGAGATGCTCGATTCATTTCGAAAGTCAGGATATGCAAGAACTACCGGAGTATCGAGCGGTGATAACGATTCTCTCGTACTCGCCCTTCAGTGGCCTGGATGCGGCCTGATCCAAACCCCTTTACAACTTGATGGAAATCTAGCACCTGCATTGCAAGATCCTTCTATATCAAACATACCAATAGTCCTTAATCATGTTTCCCTCGGAGGAAGACTTCCGGGAAGACTTGGTGCTACAAAAGACAATCTCTCCGACTTCCGCGAGATAATCACTCACAGAGCAACAGAGTTGGGCGTTGGGCTACACGCTGCACTACTGGTTGTTGCGCTCGAAACGACAGGTGCTACATCGGTGTTAACAGGTACGAGAAACATAGATCATCTCATTGATAATGCAAAAGCCATTGCTGGAATTGTTAGATAATCACGGATTTCATAGAAGATATTTTAATTGCTTTTAAAAATGATCGAAGACGCCAGAAAAATACCTGCCAACACCACCATCGAGGCAGATCTGTGCATTATTGGAGGCGGTGCAGCAGCCATCTCCGTGGCATGTGAGTATATCAATTCTGGACTTAAGGTAGTCCTAGTTCCGGGTGGAGGCCCAAGTCAGACAGCATTTGGAATTGATCTCTACCGAGGAAAAATCAATCCGGCAGGCAGCCATGAGCCACTTGAAGAAAATAGACTACGAATGTGGGGAGGAACCACGACCGTCTGGGGAGGACGCTGCGTTCCCTACGATCAAATCGATTTTGAGAAGCGCTCCTGGATGCCGGATAGTGGTTGGCCAATTGGTCTCGAGGAGCTAACAGGTTATATTACTCGCGCTAACAAATTCGCAGAAGCTGGCAAGGCTGTTTTCGATGCAAGGACTCTTTTCCCAGACAAGCAAAAAGAAATCATTGATGGGTTTGACAACTGCGACTTCGCTTCGTGGCCGCTGGAGAAATGGAGCATGCCAACGGACTTCAGCAAACGCTACCGCGCAGATCTTGATTCAGCATCAAATGTCAGAGTACTACTCCACTGCCATGCTATTCATCTACAAATGGGGCAATCCGGAACATCCATGCAATCCATAAAGGTAGCATGCCAACCAGGATGTTCATTTGTAATTGTAGCAAAAAACTTCGTCCTAGCATGCGGAGCATTAGAAAACGCTAGGTTGCTTATGGCATCGCGTGATATTCTTAAATCAGGTATTGGCAACCAGAACGATTTGGTCGGACGGTATTACCAATCTCATCGATTTGGAGTTTGTGGATACGCGATACTTAAGAACCCGGACAAAGGCTTCATTTACGATTTCGAAAAAGACGGTGATGGAGCCTATTGTCGAAGACGGTTTTGGTTGACGCCAGAGGGACAGAAAAAGCATGCTACGGGTAATGTCGTGGGATTCTTTTTCAGGACGGTTGCGGGTTCGTCTGAGCATCGGAACGCGCTTATTTCTGCAATTCTAGTGGCAAAAACAATCTTGGGAGGAACACGCAAAGGACCGAAACGCTTGTTAACCATCTTGAGAGACCAGCGTCTGGAACTTGTGTCGCATGCCTGGATTATTTTGAAAGACTTCCCAAGCCTTTTCGGTCAACTCTATACGATTGCTTCCTCCCGCTTTTTTCAAAAGAGGCGCCTACCGATGATTCTACCTCCACGGAAATCAAATCGATTCCCGCTTTTCTTCCAAACCGAACACGCTCCGCTTTACGACAGTCGTGTGGTGCTAGACGAATCTTCGCTCGATGATTTCGGGATGCCTAGACTAGAATGCCGGATCAAGTTCTCTGAAATAGATTACAGAACCATTAAAACTTTTGTTTTAAAGTTCAAAGAACGAATTGAACAAACAGGTCTTGGCTCATTCCATCTTTCCGAAGAGGATCTTGCTTTTCTTGATCATCCTGAACTTCAGAATTTCAATAGTAACTCCCATAATATCGGTACCACTCGGATGGCAATAACCGCTGAAAAGGGTGTTGTAGATACCAACTGTAAAGTCTACGGAGTCGATAACCTATACATCGCCGGATCATCAGTATTTCCAACAAGCAGTCACGCTAATCCAACACTGATGATTATTGCTTTAGCTCTGCGACTATCAGAGCATTTAGCTACCAAAAACAAATGATCAGGTGTCATTTATGAGATTCTCAATAATCACGCCCAGTTATAATCAGGGACGTTTCATTTCTGACTGCATTGATAGTGTTCAAGCTCAGATTAAAGGCGGTTTTGAAGTGGAGCACATCGTCATTGATGCGGGCTCGACGGATGAGACGCTGGAAGTGCTGAAGAAATATTCGCATTTGAATTGGATCAGTGAGCCGGATCACGGAATGAGCGATGGGATCAACAAAGGATTCCAGAAAGCAACAGGAGAATGGCTGATGTGGCTGAACTGCGATGATTATCTCGAACCTGGGGCGTTGGCCAAAGTGGCAAAGTTCATCACCGAGCATCCCGATTCCGATGTGGTGCACGGGGATTGTATTTTTGTTCACGAAGACAAGACGCTGATGCGCCGCAAGTATGATACGCCTGTAGATGAATGGGATCTGTTATTTGTAGGCTGCGTGGTTCCTTCCACATCTTGCTTCTTTAGTCGTAAAATCATCAATGCCGGACATCTTCTTGATCTAAATTACAAGAATACCATGGATCTGGAGTTTTACCTACGCCTGATGCGATTGAGCTACGTCTTCGCCTATCTTCCAGAGGCTCTCGCTAGTTTTCGTTGGTATGATGACAGCACGACCATGAAAAACTGGCAGCGTATGATTGACGAGGGGCTACGCTGCCGCCGTGAGCATATTGATAAGGTAGGTTTACCTCCTTATCTCAAAAGTAGAGTAATGATGCTCCATATTCTACGTAGAGTATTTCAATTAAGGCGGATCTACAAACGCTTCAAAATTCACAGACGTATAAGGTAATTACGTTCACTAAGATTTCATGTGCGGATTTTTAAATTGGTTTGGTGAGCATCGCGATGAAGCGCGGCTACAAAGTGGCCTAGATGGAATCAGTCATCGTGGACCGGACGATGCAGGACTGGAAAAGGATGAGTTCGCATGGATGGGATTCCGTCGACTTTCCATCCTCGACCTGAATCCAACCGGGCACCAGCCCATGAAATTCGGAGGTGGCCGGTACTGGCTGACCTTTAATGGGGAAATATACAACTACACTTCTCTTCACGAAAAGTTTCTGAGCGGCGTGGAGTTGAAATCATCCGGCGATACGGCAGTCCTTGGTTCGTTATTGGAACGTCTGCCAGTCGAAAAAGTCCTCGCTGAATTGCGAGGGATGTTTTCCTTTGTCTGGTATGATTCTCATGAACGCAGAATCATCGCCGCAAGGGATCATTTCGGCATCAAACCTCTATATTTTCATGAATCCCCCGGATGCCTGGGTTTCGCCTCAGAGATGCGTTCGCTTGATGAAGCCACTGGATACGCGCTAGCAATGGACCAGATTGCGATTCGCGATTATTTCCGCTGGGGTGCGGTTCAAGCCCCGAGAACATTATTGAATGGAATTCAAGCACTTCTGCCAGGTCATATTCTGACATGGAGCGCTGGGAAATCCGTCGAAATCCGTCAGTGGTTTTCTCCAAAGTGGGAGGAGCAATCGAACTCTAAGCACGACTGGATAAATGAAACTCGTCATACCTTTCTCGACAGCGTGCGTGCTCACTTGGTCAGTGATGTGCCGGTGGGTATTTTCCTTAGCGGTGGACTCGATTCAACCATGATTGGTTGCGCCATCAAAGAACTGGGCAGCAACAAGCTCCGAGCTTTCTCCATAGGATACGAAGATGACGCCGGTGTTGAAGACGAAAGCCGATACGCAAGGAAGACCGCTGAGTTTCTGGGAGCAGATTTCCATGCGCATGTGATCAGCGCTAAAACCTTAGCTGATGAATTTGATGGCTTCGTCAGCGCTCTCGATCAACCGACAGGTGACGGTTTAAATACCTATCTGGTCTCAAAAATTACATCATCGCATGTAAAGGTCGCACTTAGTGGACTTGGAGCTGATGAACTATTCTCAGGTTACACATTTCATCGAGCTTTGATCACGGCTGACTCGCTGGGGTTGCGCTCTCCGATTTTCCGCAATCTCATCTATCCGCTCATTGATAAAACCCTTGATACTCCTTGCTTCACTAAAAACAGTGCGGCCATGCGCCGTCTGGTCTCCATGGCACGCATATTCGGAGAAAAATCCGCAGCCGGAGCCCACCGCCAAGCAAGGGGCATGATGTCGGAAAAGTCACTGGATCAACTGCTGGGCACTGACTCCTCTGGGAAACTCGGCGCAGTCAGAGCGTTGGATGAAGCACTAATGATTTCGGTAGGCGGAAAAGGTATTGCGCATCAACTTCTTGCTCTGGAGACAGCCTCCTATCTGCCCAATACTTTACTGAGAGATAATGACTGTGTGAGCATGGCACACTCACTAGAGCTACGCGTTCCTTTCGTGGATAGGGAAATGTACGCCCTGAGTTCGAAAATGCCTGCCGAGATGAAAGTGGATCGCCACCGTGGGAAGAAAATTTTACGTAAGGCATTCGACGATCTTCTTCCGCCTTGGATCAGAGATGAGCAACGCAAAAAAACCTTCACACTACCCCTGATGAAATGGCTTCGAGCTTCGGATTGGCAGGAACGCATCAACTCAAGTTTGATTTCAAACCATGGAGTCATTCGCGAAATGGGCGGCGAGGTAGAAATAGAAGCTCAAGTATCCGCATTTTACAGCGGAAGCGCACATGACAAAAGTAACTGGTTGGCTAGCCAGCGGGTATGGCAGGCACTCGTTTTTGAAGAATGGTGCACTCGCCGGAAACAACGTGCTATAAAAGCATCACAATCGCCCTAGCTCTATAAACTATTTCACACCGATATAACCAAAATTTTGTATGTCTGAAGAAACTGATAACATCGAATCATGGGGCGAAAAGGCAATGAGTCGTACTCGAGATCAAATCGCGAAGTGCGAAGTGGCAGACAATGAACGAAACCGTGCGTGGTGGGAAGCACTGCCCATGACTTATGAAGACTGGGAAGAAAGCAGTAGGGATCCAGTAGATAAAGAAGATTTCGCGCGTGTGGATCGTCACTATTTTGGCACTAATCCGTATATCGATCAAAATATTGATTTTTCGTCATTTCGTGGAAAGAAAGTTATTGAGATTGGTTGCGGCGCAGGAAGCGCTTCATGTAGATTCGCTGATAATGGAGCGGATGTTACCGCCGTTGACATCACCACGAAGGCCGTCGAACTCACCACCCGTCACGCTGAGATATGTGGACTGAAAGGAGTGACTGCCGTACAATCAGACGCCGAGGATCTTTCTGTGATTCCTAATTCATGTTATGACTATCTTTATTCCTGGGGAGTCATGCACCATAGTTCGCGACCTGAAATTTGCTTTCAAAATTGTTACTTGAAAATGAAATCTGGAAGTAAAGGTCTCATAATGGTCTATAACAAATCCAGCCTTCGTTACTGGGGCAAAGGTTTATGGTTTCTGCTATTCAAAGGAAAAATTTTCAAAGGAGATAATATGAATAGTGTTCAGCGCCACTATACAGACGGTTACTTCCACAAACATTATACTCGTTCCAGCCTCCGACAAGCGATGATGAATGCCGGCTTTATCGTGGATGGCATTGACGTAACTCATATGAGTTCTCGGATGATACCATTCATTCCAGATACACTCCGGCAATGGTTGAAAAGGAAAATTGGCTGGCTGATAGTTGCTAGGGTTTCAAAGAAATAATGAAACGTCTCCACATTCTTCAACTATTTGCCCGTTATTTGCATTACGGAGGCGAAGAAGGCAGCGTATCTCGTATTGCTACGGCACTACGGGAAAATCATGATGTTGAATATTTTTCCACATCGACACAAGAGATGCTCGATGGCGGTTTAATTTCACGTTTGATGCTTCCATTCCACGCTATCCATAATCCCAGGACAGCGTGTCAATTGCGTTCCCTGCACGAAAAAAAACGCTACGACTGCTGGCAGATTCACAATGTGTTTCCTGCCATTTCACCTTCTGCCTATTCCACTGCTTTTGAGCTTGGTGTGCCGGTGATCCATTACCTGCATAACTACAAATTCGCCTGTCCGACCGGTTTCATGTATGCCCATGGAAAAAGTTATCGTTCGGGTTTGAACGGTAACTTTCTTCCCGCGATTCGTGATGGAATTTGGCACGATAGTCGTTTGAAAACCGCAGTGATGGCTGCTGCTATTACTCATGCCAGAAGAATGAATGTTTTCACAAAGGTTACACGATGGGTCGCGATCAGCCACGCCCAGAAAAAAATCTGTGTGGAAATGGGAATACCGGAAGAAAACATCGATGTGGTTTATCATTTCATGGATGAACCGGTGAATCCTCTCATGCCGATTCCACAGAACGGACATGCGCTTTTCATCGGGCGACTCTCCCCGGAAAAGGGAGTAGATCGGTTGATCGACGCATGGAAGCATCTTGGCTCCGAGCGTAGGCTTGTGATTGCGGGAGATGGACCGGAATTTCCCGCTCTAAAACAAAAGATCGAACGTATGGGTCTCGATAACATTAAAATGCTTGGCTTCGTGCCCAAAGAACAACATCAGGAACTTTGGCAAAGCTCCGCATTTTCCATCGTGCCATCGGTGTGGGAAGAACCGTTCGGAATGGTTGTTCTTGAGTCATGGGCGCAAGGTCGTCCTGTCGTAGCTCATGACATTGGTGCGCTTCCGGAAATTATCAGAGACGGTGTGACAGGCTTCTTGGCGAATCCAAAGAACGCAGAAGATCTCGCGGCAAAAATCGAATCGGCGTTTTCATCTAGTACCCGTGATCTCACAGAAATGGGACTTAATGGACGTAATGAGCTTTCAAGCAATTATTCCAAAGCTAGATGGCTCGATGAAATAAACATGACTTATCGTAGAGCGAGATTGTTTAGGTAGGATCGCGCGGTCTCGCGCGACCGTGACTTTATTGCCACGTAAAATAAAAAGATCATGATTCGCCAATAATTCATCGGCCGTTCCTTTCACAGCGGTCATTTTATCAAAATGACCTACGAGGCTCGGCTCTCCGGTAATTTTCAATGACACTTGCCTTAAATATGCTTTTTCTCGCGATCCTTAGCGACACGGTTTACGTGGTCGCTTTTTTCGTGTTAGCGGGCCTTTGGGCTTTTGAGCATTTTATCATACAGGCATCTCTGTTTGAATGTCCGCCTATTACAAGGTATCCGCTATGTTACCAACTCGGCCGCTTGTCACTGAATGTTCTGGTCGCCGTTTTTGTTATATCGATGGTCGCAGTTCCCTGGATTTGGGTATTCATCGGATTGGATTTCATTCTTTCGTTGGTGGTGATTGCCTACCAGAAATATTTTCACAAACCATTTAAACCATTCAGCGCGATCAAGAATCTCAGAGAAGGACTCAAGGTCTCCTCCTTCGCGGTTCGTATCATTTCACCAAAAACATGGCTACTGATGGGAGCCTGTCTGGCAGTAAAATTGTGCTTGGCCATTTTCATTTCGCAGCGAGGTGTGGATCAGTCCGAGAGCACCATGTTATGGATTGCGATCGTTTCACTTGCTCTCATTTCCGTCATAGTCCTGCTACTGCAGAAATCGAGTTTCCGGTTCAGCAGTATCCGCCATGCTTCCATGATGCGTATGGTTTACGCCTATGGTTACAGCATGAGTTGGTTAGCGGATTATTTCCTATCACCCAATGCGGAGGATGTTGCCGAAGAGGCCGCGGAACTGCAGAAATCATATCCTAACAGAATATCATCTGATGTGATGCGTTATGAGATAGACAGCCATCTAGTGATTCTGCAGTTGGAAAGCTTGGATTGGAATATTCTCAATTTTTCTCTGGATGGAAAGCCTGTGACTCCGTTTCTGAATGAACTCGCATCGGGCAGCCAACATTTCAAAGTCGTGGCTTATCATGATCAAGGCAGTGCGGATATGGATTATGCGGTGCTATCCGGAGGCATCCCGAGCAAGCGCATGTTGAGTTATTCCATGCCTGGCCTGACTTACTCCGAATCTCTCCCTCGCTTCATGACCCAACAGGGCTTCAAAACCCGTTCATTTCACGGAGCGACAGGAAACTTTTTCAATCGACGCACTTGCTTCGATCAGATGGGTTGGGATGAAATTTGTTTTCGTGAAGAATTAGATGGTGACGGAGTCGAAAGCAGTTACTGGGGAGTTCGTGACAAAGATGTTTTCCGTATTTCTGCGGAAAAATTGCAGCGGGCGACCGGGCGCGAATTTCACTTCATCATCACCTTGGATTCACACGGTCCTTTCAACCTGATCAAGGATGAGGAGAAAACCATTTTCCCTAGAAGCCGGGACTGGCAGAAAAATTATTTCAACAGCATGGCGGCATTGGATAACAACCTGCGCGATTACGTGAATGCTTTGCCTCCTGAAACGCTGGTGGTGCTGTATGGAGATCATACATCGGGTGTAAATTATGGGGACTTCTCGCCCGCAAGAGATGAAACCACTGAGTTCGTTCCGTGTATCGTTCACAAACGCACAAGCGGTGACACGGAAAAACCAAATCCTATCGATGCCACCACGCTACCCGCTGATCTGAGTATCCTAGACATCATCCATTGCATGAGACAGAAGATGGAGAGTTAGTTTTAACCTATTTTGGTAGGGCGCTTTTGATAAAACCGCCGCATGGAACGAGAAGATTATGAATCGTCATTAACGAAATCCTTTACCATTCGTTTCACATCGGTCATTTTATCAAAATGACCCTACCATCCCACCCAAGCGGCTAATACGGCCGCTATTTTTATTTCCTGAGCATGCTCCAATCAATCTGCTCTACGGCGAGCTCTTTGATGAATGCTTGGACTTTCTTATCAGCCTCCTCAACCGGAACTTCCTTTTCGATCCATGGCAGATCGCCATACCACATGGAAACGGAAACATATGCCCAGCGTTGATCCATGCCTAACAGCAAGCGATCTCTCATATCGATGAAGGTTCTTTGGTAGTGCCCGCTGGTGATGGCGCGATGACCTACAAAGAAATAATAGGTCACGCATTGGAAGTCCCGATAGTTCGTGTAGGTTTCATCGGTGTTGATAGCCTGAACGGAGAGCAGTCTTTGCAGCGGTATGACACGTTTGTTGTCGAGTTTGATGGAATGGAAGGTGGAACCGAAAATCTTATGACCTTGCGCTGGCATACAGCGTTCGGGGCGGTGAATGGAGTCGTTGAGGTTATGACCTGAAAGCACGATGGATAAATCCAAGCGATCTGGGATGGCATGGCCGGTGATCATTTCATACTCCCCTTCCCTAGCCTTCAAGCAGGTGGCTTTGGAAAATGTCGTGTCTTTGGCAAGTTTCTCTATCTCTGCATCAGTCGGTGGTTTTTTCTGCAGGGTCCAACCTGTAAGACTAGAGGGTAGTTCCATACGGATTGCGGATGGAGACATTTCACCTGCATCCGGAAGAAGATACACGGAGCACAACATGAATGCTACGACACAAGGCAGGGCTATAGCTTTGTAGTTCATGAGGGTTCTGCGTTGTTGCTGGGTTTTGCGTTGGTAGTCCGCCTGATCACTTTCTTCTTACCTCTCCGCCATGGCAAGCCGCCTTCTAAAACGGAATGGAGGACTAGCAGCAAAAATAACGAAATCGGATAAAACAAAAGAAGACCCGACCAATCATGCCAGGTGGTGGTGGCCCATTTATAATCGCCGTATTCGGCGATGACGAAGATGGAAATGATGCGCAGGGCGTTGCCGAGAATGGCGAGCGGAATGGCACTGAGGAAAAGCACGGCTTTTTTCCAGAGAGAAATTTTAGCAATATAAGCCCAGATGGCCGAGATCATGAACAAGGCCATGAGCGAGCGTATGCCGCTGCAACCGTGCGCGATATCCAACGGTGTCCAATCGCCTTTCACCGGCAGTACCAAGGTGCCCTTGGTGTAGGTTTCCACACCCATCAGTCCGGAACCATGATGCGCCAACTGCGTAGCCAATAATTGCAAATGGGTGGTCGCCTGTTGAAAACTTGGCAGTGGAATGACTCCCCAGATCAGAAAGAAGGGAAACGCGACCATCTTTGTCACGCGCCAACCGTATAAGGCATAGGTCATCCCACATAAGATAAATGGCAGCCCGCCTATGGCGATGCGCGGCTGGATGGTCCGATAAGCGGCAACAAAACACAGACAACCAAAGACCACTGCTATCAGACCTTTCCATGAACCCGGCTCAACGGACTGGCGGATTTCACGAAATCGATAAGCAATCAATCCGAGCGCCAGAAATGGAACGAATTTTCCGTGTTCAAGATCCGAGCCAGGCTTCCAGTTACTATACAGCCAGCCGAAGGCACTGAATTTATTCCTAAATCCAAAGTTCTCCACAAAACAAAAAAACCAAACCAAGACCAAAGCCGTAATCCCCACGGAAATCCATAAACCCCAATCGATTCCCGCACCACGCGAACCCGTCGCTTCTGGGGTGGATGTGGAGGTGTTTGAAGGCATGGTGGGTTTTGGATTTGCGGATTCTCCCGCAAGCTAATGGCGAAACCACCAAATGCCAAATCCAAAAGGTGGAGGGAAGTTCCTGGTTCCTGGTTCCTGGTTCCTGGTTCCTGGTTCCTGGTTCCTGGTTCCTGGTTCTTGGTTCTTGGTTCCTGGTTCTTAGTTGAGCTTCGCGCTTCAGCATTTTCGAACCACAATGGAGTGGAACGACATGGACGTAAGTGCAACGAGCGCCCGCAGGGGATCGCCGGAGGGCGAGATCAAAGCCGAGTGAACGCCTTGCGAGTGTTAACGAGCTATCACAATTAAGGCGAAGCCGTGGTGGCTTGG
>JANOKJ010000050.1:0-10309 GCA_031419275.1 Akkermansiaceae bacterium
CATAGGTCAACGCCCGTTCACGATAGGGCCTAGTGTATTGCTCAACGAATAGAAACGCCACTAAACCCACACTCACAAAGAACATGAACAGCACAAACCAAAATGTTTTGCGCTTGTAGAAACGGCGCTTGCCGCTCTTTCTTCCAGTCCTTTCTTTGTGTTTCGCCATGTCTGAAAACCATCCAATAACGCAGCATATCGCCAACGCGTGTCCTTTGGATTACCCGAATCCAGCACCACCCGCAACCTCTTCCTGTCTTTTCATGCGGGAAAAAATCGACACGGAACTGGCAAAACTTGGTTCTATCTCATTTACCGATTACCTAAACCTCGCCCTCTACGACCCCGAACACGGCTATTATGCCAGCGGATCCAGCCAAGTCGGGCGCGATGGAGATTTCTACACCAGCGTCAGTGTAGGCCCACTTTTCGGAAAACTCCTCGCCCGCCGCTTCGTTCAGTGGTGGAAAGGTCAAGAAAAGCCCAGCGCTTGGCGCATCCTCGAGATCGGCGCACACGACGGCAAACTCGCCGCAGACATCCTTGAAACCATTGCCACCATTTCACCGGAAGCCTGGCAAAATCTTGAATACACAACTATTGAGCCACTGCCATTGCTCAGAGATGCCCAAAAACAACGCCTTTCTCCCCTCGCAGAAAAACTCCAAATCAGCCCCGATTTAAAAACTCTATCGGAACGTCCCCTGCCCGGCATCGCTTTCGGAAATGAAATCCTCGATGCCCTCCCTTTCCATCTCATCCGCCACTCCAAGAATCAATGGCACGAACTTTTTGTTTCAAATACTTGGGAATTCAGTCCTAAAGCCATCGATCCAACATCCGCTCTCGGAAAAAAAACCACCACCCTCGGCGATGCCTTTCCTGATGGTTATGAAACCGAAATCCGCACCAACTACCCAGCGTTTCTTGATCAGATTTCGAACTGCATCAATGATGGCATGTTGCTCTTCATTGATTACGGCTTCGCCGCACCCGAATACTACGACACCCATCGCACCCGCGGTACGATGCGCACCTTTTCCAAACACCAAGCCGCAGAAGACCCGCTGGCCGACCCCGGAAACCGCGACATCACCGCACACGTCGATTTCACCGATCTCGCACGTGAGGCCGCAGTCATGGGTTGGCATCCTTCACATTTTTCCTCTCAAGGCAGCTACCTCACCCACCTAGCCACAGAAATGATCAAGGACGGACACATGAACGATCCTAAAACCATCGCCCAATTCCGCACTCTCACCCACCCAGCCCACCTCGGCGCGAGCTTTCATGTGATAGAATTCGAGAAATCGAAAGAGCCTACGCCCCAGGTGCTGCATCGGTTGGCTTTGGATTGAAGAGTTCGTGGTTCCTAGTTCTTGGTTCTTAGTTGAGCTTCGCGCCCAGTATTTGCGAACCAAGAACCAAGAACCAGAAACCAATATCCGCGCTTGCAGCCCCCACAAAAATCCTCCAACTTGCCCGCGTTGCCGGGGTGGCGGAATTGGTAGACGCGCCTGACTTAGGATCAGGTGTCTTTGATGTGCAGGTTCGAGTCCTGTCCCCGGTACTTTCTTATAAGCGAAGAGCTTGGAGCAGAGAGCGAAGAGTCAGAAATTTCATACTCTCTAGATAATCGCTTGAGACTTGAGAAAAAAGTATGCGATTGGAAGTGGGATTTGCAGCAGCGCACCCACAAGATAAAATAGCCACTTTGGCAGATAAAAAAATGTTGTGCCGGGCATCAATGTATCTCCCTCGTATCCTCTTTTTATTAAGTAAATTCCGTAACCAGAACAGAGAACTCCAATCAGAAGTAGGACTTTAGGATCTCGTGAATAAAACCGCATAGAGATAAATTTTCCTAATCCAAGAACTTTCCTGGATTCAAAATGCCATTCGGATCCAAAGTTTTTTTGATGGATCGGTGCAGATCAAACGATGTCTCGCCCAGTGCTTTTTTGATCCAGCGTTTTTTGGCCAAGCCAACCCCGTGTTCACCGGTGATGGCGCCGCCGTTTTCTAACACCCAGTTAAAAAGTTTATCGAGCGCATCGTCGGCGCGGGTTTTTGTGGTTGGGTTGGTGTAATCATCGACCATGAGATTCGTGTGGATGTTCCCATCACCAGCATGTCCGAAGCATGCAATAGAAATCCCTGTTTCAGCCTCAAGCGATCTTGCGAAATTCACTAACTCAACCAACTTACCACGAGGAATCACGATATCTTCATTGAGCTTGGTCAAACCTGTATCACGTAATGAATAAGAAAATTCCCGGCGTAGTTGCCAGATCGCCTCGCACTCAGCTTCGTCACGGGCCATACGAATCTCACCTGCTCCACATTGCTTGAGCAAAACCTCTAACTCATTGAGCTCTGATTGCACCGCCGATGGACGTCCGTCGATTTCAACAATCAAATGACCATTCCCTTCCGGAAAAACCTCAGCTCCCATTTTTTTGCGTGCTGCCGCTAAAGTAAATGCATCGCTTACTTCCAAGGCCGAAGGCAAATGACCCGCTTGAAGGATGGATTGAACAGCCCTTGCCGCAGCTTCGAAATCTGCAAACACCGCCGCCAACATCCCACGGCTCACTGGTTTGGGAATGATGCGCAGAGTGATTTCCGTCACAACTCCTAACATCCCCTCCGATCCTACAAACAATCCGATCAAATCAAAACCCGTTTTATTTTTATGAAGTCGACCACCCGAACGCATGATTCGCCCATCAGCTAAAACAACTTCCAGTCCTAATACGTAGCTACGTGTCACCCCGTATTTCAAACAACGTGGACCGCCGGCATTGGTCGCGATGTTGCCACCAATCGAGCATTCTTTCAGCGATGCAGGATCAGGCGGATAATCCCAACCCATGGCTCGGACTGCTTGTTGCAAATCCCCCGTGATTACCCCCGGCTCAACAATCGCAACTCCATCATTAGGAAAAATACCTATGATACGCTTCATCCGCTCAGTGGTAATAACGATTCCTCCGGAAACAGGAACACATCCACCCACATAACCCACACCCGCACCGCGCGTGGTCACTGGGATATGGTGCTTATTTGCATACGTTAAAACGACTGAAACATCGGCCGTCGTTTCCACAAAAACCACGACATCCGGCGAATGTGATGCAAACCATTTATCCCCAGAATGAGTATCAAGAACCGCTTTCGCAATGCTGACTTTATCCTTACCCAATAAATCAATCAGGGCTGTTCTGATGGTTTCAAGATTCATGTATCTATTCTATTAAGGATAATACGACCGAAGCATCAGGTAACAAATTGGCCCAGTCACCGCTACATACAACCAGATTGGAAATACCCAACGCGCCAGCTTGCGATGTGTTTGAAAGCGATTTGTGAATGCTGCAGTGAAGGTCAATAAAATGAGAGGTAAACTCACCCCTGCCGCAACGATGTGAGTGATCAAAAGGATCAGATAAACCGCGCGCCAAATACCCACGGTTGCGAGTTCTGCCGCATCGACCACCGCATCTCCGTTTGCATCGCCATAAAGAATTTCAGTATTCGTAAAATGATAAGCCACGTAGCCGAGTAAAAAAATTACCGACATCCCCATCGCGCCTAACATTAGATTTCTATGTCTGGTGATGCTTCCCGAACGAACTGCCAATACCGCCAATACCAACAAGATCGCAACGATCGTGTTCACGATGGCGTGAAATGGTGGAAGAAACCCTAAATCCACACCCTCAGGTAACGGAATCCTCAACTCTGGCCGACGCATTAATCCAACCAAAATAAGCACCAATGCGGTGATGACCCATGTGACGAGCTTTAGCGTTTTCGAAAGATTTTCATTCGGCTTCTTGCTCAACCATTGATCTTTATCTGGGCTCTGTGTCATAAGAAATTAAGGTTCGCTTGCGTCTTTCGCCAACTCCGTGGAAATTTTATCGAACATTTCCTTCTTCAACTTTTCATAGTTGCCCGGATCTAATTTCCTTCCCTCTTCCGATCTCGCATCCGCAAGCGGCCATTTGCCAAGCACTGTAAAATTCCGATCAACCAAGATCAGACCCATATCGTGTTTGAAGCGACCACTTGCCTCGATCACAGCTGGATCCGTATTCTGACGTATGCCGAAAAATTTCATGGTGCCTTCCAAATATTCATGAGTCTCCTTTTCCTCTCCGGCATTCAGGAACCACCAGTTTTTGACATCGGCACCCAAGGCAGTCCCATAATCTTTAAGCTTTTCGATATTGTCTTCTTTGGGGTCTACGCTGACGCATACAATATGAAAATCCGGATGATCCTTAAACTTATCATAAATAGCACGCAGCTCCGTTCCGTTGCGTATCGCACAATGCGGACATACTGCAAAAAACTCCGCTACCACCCAAACTTTACCTCTCAGATCCGATAGCTTCACCTTTTCTCCTGCCTGATTCATCGCGACCAAATCTTTTCCAATCGGATACCACTCCTGCTCCACTTGCTTACCCACATTCAAGAATGCCTCTGCGCTTTGAGCTTTCGCTTGAATGCGCGGGACGATGAAAAAATTTACCACGCATAAAATAGCTATGCATATAAGCGCAACGCAGGAGTAAAAAATGATTAATGTCGTTTTCTTATTCATAATCTTGTCGGGAGTGCAGCTCGTCTGGATTTAATGACCAATAGCGTGAACAACAGAATGAAACCCATCCCTACGTAAAGTATCGTCGCAGGATTTTTCTTTTTGGGCTTTTCAGGAATTTCTTTAAGCAAGACTTCGATGGTCTCCCCAAGCAATATCTCTAACTGTTCAACATTTGAATGTTGAGTTTTGGTCGTAAGTTTCTCGTCATCCCACTTCTGGGCCAGTTCAAAATCAAAGCTAGCCACATACGGCGATCCCCCACGCTGCTGTGGAATCACTGCCTTACGCACATGCCGATTCTTATCAATCAGGAACAACGATCTATCATACTTCCAAGCCCCGTCTTTTTCATAAGGCAACATGTTCGCCTTGAACTCGTTCTTGATGAATTTATGCAAAGTCGGCCTCTCGTTTGATGCTACGGTCCATTGTGGTAAATTCGCGCCTAACTTTGTTGAGAGTTCAACTAGCTGATTTTTCAATCCTTCTGATGGACCCGAATCAAGCATCAAGGTCACCAAAGCAACTCCCTCATTCGCTTGATACTGCTCTGCCAAACGCTTCATCGCTGGCGTGGTCAGGATGTCCTCTTGATTCGATGCCAAACATTGCACAACCACCACTTTCCCCTTTAACGAGAGCAAATCCTTCTGTTCCCCATCCTGCCGCAAGAAAACCAGGTCTTTTTGTTCGGAAATCCGCGTCACAAAACTCGGCCTGCTATCGCGGGAAGCCTCTTTGCTCCGCTTTTCATAGGCTTTTAGGATCACAACCCCTCCAACAATCATCATTAAAATGAGAAAATAAGCCGTCCGACGCAGCTTTTTCGGGTCGGGAGTCACAGGTTCAAGGTCTTGGTAAGCCATCACTTGGAGGCAACTTACCTAGGAACACCCTCTTGGCAAGAATTCCAAACCTGTTTTTCCAGTCACCGCCGGAGGCTTTGGACTGCTGCGGTTATCCGCAGCTTTAAGGGTTGATGTTTTAAAACGGAGTTGGTCGGTATCAACTCATCCCTCCGATCGCAGACACTCACCGTAAAAGCTGGGAATGATCCCAGCAGTCCAAAGCCTGCGGCGCTTCTCACCCCAACAACCCCTCGCAAACTCTCAATGCATCCAAATTCCCTTTCACGTCATGCACGCGATGCAGCATCACTCCTTGTTGTCTTGCGAGAGCGGTCATGGCAGCCGATGCTTTATCACGTTCTGCGGGCAGTTGTGCATCACACAATTTAGCTAAAAACGATTTCCGAGAGACTCCCAGCAACAATGGCTGCCCGTCTGGAGCAAGTTGATTCAAATGTTTCAGCAACGTGAGATTGTGCTCTAAAGACTTCCCAAATCCAATACCCGGATCAAAACAGATCCGTCCTCGATCCATTCCCGCAGCAGTCAATGTTGCCAATCGTTCTTCAAAAAACGAACGAATCTCGCTGACCACTTCAAGGTAAGTTGGATTCTCTTGCATGGTTTCCGGGGTGCCTTGCATATGCATTACCACCACTCCGCAACCGCTTTTCGCGCAAACCGAGATCATTTCTGGATCAGCCGTTAAACCGGAAACATCATTAACAATATCCGCACCAGCACGAAGCGCCGCCTCTGCGACTCCTGCCTTTTTCGTATCAATCGAAATCAACCCATCCCATTCATTCCTCAACCGCTCGATGACTGGAATCGTGCGCTGCAGTTCTTCCGATTCCGAAACTTCCGCCGCACCCGGTCGGGTCGATTCACCACCAATATCAAGCATCAACGCGCCTTGCTGAATCATTTCACGAGCGCGATTCATCGCCTTTTCGACCTGATTAAAACATCCACCATCCGAAAATGAATCCGGCGTAACATTGAGAATGCCCATCACTTGCGCATAACGCGATAGATCGACCACTTGCCCATTCACTTTCCAAATCATCCGCACAAACGCTAACGGATCACCGCTCGAATGTAAGAGTAAAAATTCCTCGCGCTTTTCCAAAACCCGTTCCATTTTCCAAGCATGTCTTGGAACGATACATTCATGGAACTCTTCACCCGCTGTACCAGCGCTTATCAGGCGGGAAATTTTGATTACGAAAAGGACTACTCAGCGCAGGACCTAGCTTTCTTGAAAAGCATCGGCTACAAACCTCGCGAATTTTTCGATTTCATCGAGGATTACATCGACGAAGGCGAGCCTCTCCCCACCACAGCCCTGCTGATTGCCGCTGCGCGACGCGATTATTTCCTCGTCCAACAGCACGGCAGCCCCAGCGACAAAATGATTACCCGCGACGACCTGCCATCGTTTGGTGAGGAAATGGACGGAATCCCCTACTTTCCACGCGTTCTCGCCAAGGCCCGCGGCAAAATCCGAGGAGAGCTCGATCCCGATATCATGTTCGGTTGTGGAGGAGATCGGAATTTCTTTGCGAAAAACGGCAATATCGAACCCGCCGATTTCCTTCGCCACGTATGGGCAGCTGGTGATAATGACCAAAAAGTCGTCGATTGGGTGAAAATCTGCCGCGGCTGAGTCGATCTTTGTATTCGGAAAGCGAAAAAGCGGAAAAACCCCGCTTTACAAGACCCTGCCTCTTACCCATATTCCGCCGCCCATGACTTTCTTAGCACTCAACTGGCTCAGCCTCAGTATCACTTTACTCCTCGTCGTTTTCGTTGTCGTCTGTCTTTTAATGGGACTTCTGGTCCTCATGCAACGTCCGAAACAAGAAGGCCTCGGTGCTGCTTTTGGTGGAGGTATGACTGATCAAGTATTCGGAGCCAGAACCACCGACGTCCTACAAAAAGGCACGATTGTTTTGGGCTCCTTATTTTTCATTCTCTCCTTCACTCTAGCGATTTTATTGGCAAAGCAGGACAAATCAAAATCCTTACTAGATGATAAAAAAGACGTAGCTAAAGAGGTTGAGAAAAAGCCTGAGCCTATCGTTGAAACTCCCGTTGCGCCGACTCAGCCAAATTCATTATCAAATGAACTTCCTGTATCCCCATCTCCAGCTCCTCCAGTAACTGAGCCAGCTCCTCCAATTCAACAGCCTGAGTGAATCCTGATTGCTCGTAAAACTCGCTTTGCTTTCACTCTGTAATCTATTGCTTGCACCGATGCAATGTCCGCGTCTAGTTTAGCTCCAACATATGAGTGAGCGACGGGTTGTAATTACTGGCATTGGTTGTATTTCGCCTTTGGGAAATGATCTCAAGACGACATGGGATGGATTGAAAAACGGACGTAGCGGTATTCGCAAAATCGAATCAATCAATACAGACCTTTTCGATTGCAAAATCGCAGGAGAAATCCGCGACTTCAACGCCGATGAACATTTCAACGTTCCCAAAGACGCACGCCGTTCCGATCGCTACGTGCAATACGCAGTAGCCGCATCAAAAATGGCGATGCTAGACTCAGGTCTTGATAAAGAAAAAATCGACACTCGTCGTTACGGTGTGATGGTCGGCAGCGGTATCGGTGGCCTTTCCACTCTTGAGCGTGAACATTCGGTTTTCATCGAAAAAGGTCCACGTCGGGTTTCTCCTTTTACCATCCCAATGATGATCTCCAACATCGCTTCCGGAATCATTTCCATGGAGCACGGCCTCCACGGCCCAAACATGGTCATCGTCACCGCTTGCGCGACATCAAACCACAATATCGGCGAAGCATGGCGCATCATCAAATTCGGCGATGCAGATGGCTTCCTCTGCGGTGGTGCAGAAGCAGCAGTCCTCCCGATGGGACTTTGCGGCTTCGCAAGTATGAAAGCACTCTCTACTCGTAACGACGATCCCGAGGGTGCTTCTCGTCCGTTTGATAAAAACCGCGACGGCTTCGTAATGGGCGAAGGCGCAGGCGTGGTAATGATCGAAGAACTCGAAACAGCAAAAGCTCGCGGTGCGAAAATCTACGCCGAGCTCATCGGTTACGGCGTCAGCGCAGATGCCTATCACCTCAGTGCACCATCTCCCGATGGCAGCGGCCCAGCCTACGCGATCGGCATGGCTCTCAAACACGGCAAAATCAATCCCGAAGAAGTTCAATACCTCAACGCCCACGCCACCTCCACCGGCCTCGGCGACGTCGCGGAAACCAAAGCCATCAAACTTGCTTTCGGCGACTATGCGAAAAACGGCCTAATGGTCAGTTCCACCAAATCCATGACAGGTCACATGCTCGGTGCAGCAGGCGGTATCGAACTCATCGCCAGCGTCATGGCTATCGTCGATGGTGTGGTTCCTCCAACCATCAACATCGAAGAACAAGATCCTGAATGCGATCTCGATGTCGTTCCCAACGTCGCGCGTGAAGTTCCCATCAAAGTTGCTCTCAGCAACAGCTTCGGCTTCGGCGGACACAACGCCTCCGTATTGGTCAAAAAATTCGAAGACTAAACCTTTGGAACAGTCCTCCTATCGCCACCTATCCGAAATCGCTTTCTCAGATACGGGTGCGAGCGGTTTGCCATCCGTAACTTCGGCGAAGCATCATATGCCTCGGTGTTGAAAATATAACCCCAACTGCCGATCAAATCATGAATCCAGAAGAACCCGAAATCGGCGGCCGGATTTTCCTTGTCCCCACTCCCATCGGCAACCTCGGCGACATGACCCTGCGCGCGCTCGAAGTCTTAAAAAGTGCCGATCGCATCGCTTGCGAGGACACCCGCCACTCCGGCATCCTGCTCGCCCATCACGGAATTTCAGGAAAGCCTTTAGTCTCACTCCACGAGCACAACGAAGCCCGTAAAGCTCCCGAACTCGTCGCCGCTGCAAAATCCGGCGAACGCATCGCCTTTATCAGCGATGCCGGCATGCCCGGAGTTTCCGATCCCGGATACCGCCTCGTGCAAGCCTGCTTGGAAGCCGATGTCCCTTTTGATGTTCTTCCAGGTCCCTCCGCCGTTCTAACAGCTCTGATCGGCTCCGGCTTACCCTGCCACGCCTTTCGCTACGGCGGGTTTCTCTCCGTCAAATCCGGAAAACGCCGCAGTGCCATGCAGGAAGTCATCGACTCTGGCGAAACCGGCATTTTCTTCGAAAGCCCCCATCGCATCGTCTCGACCCTGAAAATTTTAGAAGAAATCGCCCCCACTGCGAAAGTCTGTGTCGCCCGCGAACTTACCAAGAAATTCGAAACCTACCACCGCGGCACAGCAAAAGAACTCCTCGAATGGTTCGAAGCCCGCACCCCCAAAGGCGAAATGGTGATTCTCATGAACGGTGCGTGACTTTCTCCGTCCCCTATCCCACAAGCGCCGCATGAAAAAATTATTTCCACTCACCTCCGCCACACACAAACCCGCTCGTGTCGTCGAAGGCATCAAGGCAGACATCCGCAAATACCTCAAACGTGAGCGTCGCAAACCCCTCCCTGAAGAAACCGATTTCTGGGATTTCGACTGCCGCGCCGGCAAAGATGCCGAAACCGCCCAATCCATCCACGTCTCCGAAATCACCAAACCCGTCGATACCGCCGCCTCAGATAACTGGGATGCCGTCTACATCGAAATCCTAGCCAAACCCGCCAAACGCACAGCTAAGGAAAAAGAGGCGAGTGAACCTGAATCTTAGTTTCTACATAAGAGTTTGATTTCAACGCACCCCACTTCGCCAAGGCTACGAGGGGCAAGAAGCCGCAAAGCAGGATGAGCAGTAGCGAATTACATTTAACAGCGAAGCTCTTAAAGCTTGG
>JANOKJ010000051.1:0-3775 GCA_031419275.1 Akkermansiaceae bacterium
CGATTACTTAAATCTACCACCACACGAGCTAACGTCTCATCCATCGGCAAATACGCACAACCATAACGTCGAATTCCCTCTTTCGTTCCCAACGCTTCGCGCATGCACTCCCCGAGAACAATACCGGTGTCTTCAATCGTGTGATGAAAATCAACGTCGATATCACCATCCACGCTGAGTTTTAAATCAAACAATCCGTGCTTCGAAAACAACGTGAGCATGTGATCGAAAAACGGAACGCCTGTTTTAATTTCCGATGTGCCGTCTCCATCCAGATTGATACTAAGATCAATTTTTGTTTCGGCGGTTTTTCTACTACTCTTAGCAATTCGTTGGCTCATAAGTTTGATAAATTTGCTTTTACTGCTTTGGACTCAAACGCGTTCTGAGTTTCTCCAGATAATACTCAGGCATTCGATCACGCTTAAGATTATCTAGAATCTTCTTCTGGTCTTCGACGGAGGCACCAGGAAGTTGATTCCATGCATCACGATAAGCTTCTTCTTTAGGTTGTGTAGCAGTGAGGATAAATTTTGGAGGAGCATCAAGGCGCTTAATTTCATTTTCAACCTGACGCAAAGCCTCAACCATCGAATCCTTGTAATTTTCATCCGGTGTGACCCATGTGACTTTTAAAGTTTTTTCCCTATTGAGCTTCTCCTTCAAGTTTTCCGCCTGCTCTTCCAATGCTTTTTCGGTTCTCTGCCTATCATCTTCTGTCATACGCGCCAAACCTACTTCACGTGCTTTGATTCGATCATCATATCCAGACAAACTTTCGCTCAAGTTCGTTTTGTAAATTTGTAATACCTGCTTGATCTTAGGGACGATATCCACTCTCGATTTACCTTCCGAAAACTTTAATTCATAATCAGAGAACAACCTGAGCGCTCCGAGTAAATTTCGATTATTAATATCCCGGTTGATTTTCTGAGATATGATTGATTCATCGTATGCGTAGGCATTCGATAAATATTCATCTGCCTTAATCAATTGGCCAGAATATTTGAATCCACCTGCCCGCACCACCTCTAACTCAGATTTAAGCAATTCCTGAATTTTCCGAACCTCTTCAAGCTTCTTGCTGCTTGGGAATTCATTGATAAAATCAGTCAGCTTTTTGATCCTCATCTCATATTCAATCACTCCAACTAGATCTGGCACTGGCACCAAACCTTTCAACTCTGTGAATTTCAAGTTATCAGGTTCCTGCTTCGTGATCGATTTGACCTCACTTTTAAGAATTTGCTTCTCATCCTTGATCCCCTTCGAAACCTGAACCTCAAGAGTGTAGTGTGTATCACTTTCAAACATAATCTTACCTTCGAGAGTCTGACCATTGTTCAATAAAACGATATCAGCTGATGCCGAAGCTATGATCGCCAGGCAGCAAAAACTTAATGTCGGTATAAATGGGATTTTCATATAACTCTCTTAGGGTTGGTGCGCTGGGCATATAACCACCTTTTTCTAGCAAAGTGCAAGCCAAAGAGAAAAGCTTCCCAGCCCCCTGAAAACCCTACTCTGGCAACAAATTTCATAGAATTTCCCTTCTCAGAATAAAAAGACTTTCGCTGGGTTGCCGCTTCGTTAACCTCCTTCAACTCGAATTTACTTCCGCGTGATCAGCATTGCCATCTCAAGCCAAAAAGGAGGTGTGGGTAAAACCACCCTATCCATCAATCTCGCCCACGCCTTTGCTCGTGCGGGCTTCAATACCCTACTCGTCGACGCCGACCCCCAAGGCTCGGTCGGTTTATCCCTCACCCGTCAATCGCGGTTACTGGTGGGCTTTTACGATTTCTTGGCCGATCCAAGTATTGCAATGGATCGATTGATTGTACCGACCCGATTGAAAACTTTCTCACTAGTCGCCGCAGGTCAAGCCAGTGACTATGAAGCTGGAAATGGATCTTCTGGCTCGCATCTCACACGCGTGCGCACCTTTCTCAGCCAAGTCGCGACTCGCGGATACGACATTTGCATCATCGACACCGCTGCCGGTCTATTTGGCCTTAGCAATGACATCATCGCCTCTTCCAACGCCGTGCTGATCCCTCAACAAGCCGAACCCTTGGGAATCCGATCCGTCCCGAAAGTCTTAGAAGGACTCAACCGCATCCGTATCATTAACCCACGCCTGCACGTGCTAGGAATTTGCCTCACGATGCTGCAATACAATCTCCAAGAAAGCCACGAAGCTGCCGCTGCGCTGCGCGAGCTCCTTCCCGAGGAAATGCTCTTCAAAACCGCTGTTCCTCGCGATGATATCTTTATCCGCGCCAGCGCAAAAGGCCTGCCAGTCGCCATCCTCGAAGGCGGTGAAATCACTGAAAACGTTTTCGACTCTATCCGTGAAGAAATTCAGGCGAAGCTGAAATTAACCCATCGCAACCCCTTACCACAATAAAGTATGGATACGATTAATCCATGGATCGACCCAACATTGGTTCGGCAGCTCGCCGAAAAACTCATCCGTCCCGTTGAGCAAAGCCCAATCGTATCCAACGACCCAGGTTACGATACCTCTTTCGTCGGATTCATCGATTCCGATGAGCCAGAACAAGAAATCGCTCCAGTTATTTCCCAACCGGTCACTCTTCCTACACCACAGATTGTCGTCGCTCCAATTAAACAAGTTGTCATCCAGACTCCACAGCCAGCTGTAAAAATTACAGCAACCGTAAAAGCTACAACTCTGTTGGATAGCCGATTCCAAAACTTCCGCAACTGGCTCACCGAACATTTCGCTGCGAAAGAAATCTTCATTTTGGACCATACCGGCACAATATTGTTCGATGAAAGTCATCACGGTCGCCTCCATTTCATCGCACGCGATCTCATCCTCCAAGCAGGTCAACCGCACAACGTCCGCGTCAAATTCGGCCCAGCCGCAACACTAGAACTCATCCCTTGTGAAACCCCACAAGGCCTTATCATCCTTGGTGCACTCTTCCCCAACTCTCTTCCCAATGAGCACATCGCCAACATCCGCGATGCCATAAGCCAATCCCTTTCCGCTTAAACTTTTTACTCCTCCGTTTTCTCCGTGTCCTCGGTGCCATCCGTTTTAAAAATTTTACGGACCTCATTCCCCAATGCATCTATCCGTCACCGAAAAACACGATCGCTTGGACGCTTTCCTTGCTGGAAAAATCTCTGAACTTTCTCGTTCTAGGATCCAGGATCTCATTCGTGAGCAGTTCATCTTGCTCAATGGGAAACCCGCCAAACCTCGCGACAGCATCCATCCCGGCGATGAAATTTCCGTCGTCATTCCAGAAGCGGTTCCCGACGTCGCCAGTCCACAGGAAATTCCGCTCGATATCCTTTTCGAAGACGAACATCTCATCGTTCTACACAAAGCTCACGGCATGGTCGTTCATCCCGCCCCAGGAAATCCTGACGGCACTCTCGTTAACGCCCTACTCCATCATTGCAGAGGAAAGCTTTCAGGCATCGGCGGAGTCGAGCGACCTGGCATCGTGCACCGACTTGATAAAGATACCTCCGGCTGCCTCGTCATTGCAAAAACCGACGCTGCCCACCAAGGCCTCGCTACCCAGTTTTCCGAACGCTCCACGATGGAGAAAATCTACTTAGCCGTTACCAATGGCATTCCCCTGAAAACCAAAGACACGATCTTTACCCACATCGGTCGGCATCCCGTGAATCGCCAGAAAATGGCCGTCATCACTCCTCCCGCCGGAAAAACCGCGATCACCGATTACGAAGTCATCGCGCCTGACCTAGCCACCAAAACCGCCCTCGTCCT
>JANOKJ010000052.1:0-36588 GCA_031419275.1 Akkermansiaceae bacterium
ATGACGCTCTTCGCGGGTCAGGTGTTTGTATTTCATTTGGCACGGGTTCGATTTTGATCGGTGGAACCAGTGCTGACTTTAATCAGCTCCTGATCCGCTTTTCAATTCGTTCCGCGCACTTCCGGTTTGAATCCAAGTCTCACGCATTTGGAATTGGCGGAGATCGAAAATCGGTTTCTCACTCATAAACGACATATCTGATAGATAATTATCAACAATCAACAAGCGTGTAATTTCCGCTCTTAAAAAGGTCTCGGCAAACAGCAACAATACGAAAGAACATGAATATAAAAACCTGTTATCAACTGATTTCTATCAACCATGAAAAGGATCTCCTGAAATTGGAAGATGCCGCCCATCTCACTGGAATGCATCGTGAAATGATCGAGGTTTTTTTACGTGCTGGAATTGTGAAATCGAAGCCTGATGAAAATGGATTGCTTCGTATTGATCTGGACGGCGTCGAACGCCTTCGCCAGATCCAGCGCATGAGACAAAAAAGACGTCCGATTCTGAGGAATATCCGCTTGGTCTTTTCACTCACGGATCAACTGGCAAAAGCCGAGCGTGAACTCCAAGAATTAAAATACCAACTTTCTTTTCGTTGACGGTTTCTTATTCGGCACTCCGACTGTCAATACTGAGCACGGGCTCTTGCGGATAAGCCTCTCAGTGGTCGTTCCAATGAAAAACTCCGAGATTTTGGAATGCCCTCGGTTACCGACCACAACCAAATCCATGTCCTCGTGCTCGTTGATGAAACTGATAATTCCTTCGATCACTGAAGGAGCCTCGATTACCGAGGTAGTGATGTTTGCTGCGAAATATTCATGCATGAGATCGGCCCTCATCTTATCTATCTTTCTCTTGGCTGTGAATTTCGCCGCCTCCAGTTGTTTTTCAATTGTATAGTGATTGAGGCCATCAACTGGAAAATCATAAACGCCCCAAGGATCACACCAGACGTGAAGAATGTGAAGCATGGCATTTTCATTACATGCTATCTCTGCCGCATATTCCAGTGCTTCCTCTGACGCTACGGGAAAATCCACACAAACCACTAGTTTCTTGTACCCGACTTTGCGCTGCCTTCTTACCAATAGCACGGGAACACTGGAGCGGCGTACACATTTGCTTGCAAGCACACCCACATGATTAGGTTTTGCAACTCCGCCATGCGAGCCCATCACTAGGAGATCCGCATGAATGGCCTTCACCATGGACATCAACTGATTGAACGGATCCCCATAGCACACATGGTAAACTCTTTTAGCACACAGATTTGTAGCTTCCTCCATAAAGTTTTTCAATTTTTCTCTTATGACATTGAAAACTTCTTCACCGGGCTTTGCTATCTTCATCATGTTGTTCGCCTCATCTATTGCGATCACATGAACGACGTGCAGCTCCCCCCTTCCCAAAGAGCAATATGATCAGCTTCGATCAGTGCCGCTTTGGATGCATTTGAGAAATCAACGCCTACGAGAATGGTGTTAAGTGCTTTCATAATAGTTGCTATATTTGGGTCATATCGCTGAATTTTTTTATCGATTCTTACCAAGAACTCGGTGTCGATTGACGCTGGGATACATAAAATTTACACTCCAATTCTCACGCTTCCTCGGTATTGCGTCGGAGTAAGTCCGGTGATTCTATGAAAGCATCGATTGAACTGAGAAAGCGATTGGAAGCCAACTTCGAACGCGATATCCGCCACACGCATGGAAGTCTTCTCAAGCATGTTCTCTGCTATTTTTACCCTGCGGTCGGTCACATACTCGGTCAAAGTCCGACCCGTCGCTTCCTTGAATTTACGGCAAAGATAGTAGCGGCTCATATGGACCTCGGAAGCCACTTCATCCAGATAAATGGGTTCGTAGATCTTTTCATCGACATAGTCTTTTGCCCAAGCAATGCAGTCGCTCTTTTCGTGTCGCAACTCCAGAACGATCTGGCCAGCCAGATCTCCTAGTTGTAGTGCAAACGCCGCCAGCAAGGTTGTCATCGCTTGATATTGATCCAGGCCGATCAACGCGGTTTCAAAATAGGCCCGTTCCAATTCCACCTCCTTATCTTTACCCGCACCCAAAATTTCTTTCAGCCTTAGAAAGTGTTCTGTGCTTAGTTTCTCATGCGTAACATGACCTGTCATCAATTGTGCGACAACTTGCTGTCCTTGAAACACCGGCACTACGGTCTCGGAAAAGCCGGCAAAACATCGGATCGACCTCACTCCCTTATTTTCATTCGAGCAAAGAGAGGAATGTGCTTCGGCACATTGCGGACACAACATCCCTGAACTGTTCAAAATTTGGCAGAGCCGACTTCCCCCAATATACACATATTCATTATCTGGCTGCTGGTTTCTAACGGACTTTACTTCAAGAGGCAAACCCGTTGAATTGAGGAAAATTTCCCGGTAACTTTGAAATAGTTCAGAGTTGCGGAGTCTGCCTATTAAAGAGTTTCTGGATTTCTCTTCCTGAAACTCAGGTATGTTTGAAAAGCGATTTTTAGGGATTTTTTTCATGATTTTTTAATGCGGTGGATGGTCATTGTAACTGACCCTTTGCTAGCGTCTATGAGCATACCTTCCTGTCGCTCTCTAAAGAAATAACCTAGACCCCTGAGAAGAATTCTCCGCAATAACTGCATAGATTATCACTCGGAATCGGTGGATGCATCAGTGTGCAGCAGATATTCTCACACGAGATTTCATACAGAAAGAACCTAAAACAATGACCAAAGAAAAGCTCCACGAATTCAAGAATCGCTTGGAAACAGAGCGTGAAATATTCTCGGATAAAATTCACGCTCAAGAAGATGAAGAAAGGATCTACCTAGATTACGATGTTGACGATGAGGATCAGGTTGATGGTCAGGTCCTCGAACTTCTCAAAAAACTGACCGAAAGTGAGAAAAAATTAATCGATAAAATCGATCTCGCTCTAACGAGAATTGATAAAGGCTCTTATGGCATCTGCACCGCATGCAAGGCTGATATTCCTCTAGATCGCCCAGAAGTAAAACCATCCGTATCTCTGTGCCGGAACTGCCAAGCATACAATTACAATAAACGCCTAATGTGTCGCAATCCATGCGGAGACAATCAGCCGTCTTTTTGGTGATGATATTTCCGATGCTGCTCAATTCCGGACACATCAAACCACAAAAAACAAACAGAACCGAACCAATGAAAAAATATACAAAAACACACACGCAATCAAACCGTTTAATGAAAGCGACTGCCCTCCTAGCTATTGTGGGATTCACACTGGCTGCGGCATCGTGCGGCAACAACGGCGTGGGCACCCACCAGATGGGGCCTCCTGGAAAAAGCCATTCAATGGCTGACGATAAGATGCCCAGCAAAGCCCGATAACCAGCGGGATTTCAAGCCGCGTCGAATTTCCTCGGCGCGGCTATTTTCCAAACCAAACGCGTGTTATGTCGGATGAGTCGATGCCTCGCAGGGTAGCCCGCTTTCCCCTAAAAAGTAATTTCCTAACATTCGACTGAAAACACCATGAAACTATTTGGAACTGACGGTATTCGCGGCCGAGTGAATGAATTTCCAATCACTGCTGAAGTCGCACTTCGCATGGGTAAAGCCGTTGCAAGCGTCCTCCGCTCCACCGGTCCGCGCCGCAATCGGGTACTCATCGGTAAGGATACTCGCATTTCCGGCTATATGTTGGAAACGGCCATTACCAGCGGCCTTGTTTCGATGGGAATGGATGCCTATCTCGTCGGCCCGATGCCGACCCCGGCCGTGGCGCATTTGACGAAATCCATGGACGCCGTCGCCGGGATCATGATCACCGCGTCCCATAACCCCTACGAGGATAACGGGATGAAAATTTTCGGTCCAGACGGTTACAAGCTTTCTGATGAACTGGAAAATCTGATTGAACGCCACATCATGAGTGACAAACCAAAGTCCACGCCGTTGCCGCCCCGTGAAATCGGTAAGGCGCATCGCATCGAAGATGCCCGTGGACGCTACATCGAGTTTGCAAAGCACACCGCCGGCAATATCTCCCTCCAAGGTCTGAAAATTGTGGTCGATTGTGGCCACGGTGCAGCTTATTTCATCGCGCCACTCATTTTTAAGGAACTCGGTGCCGAAGTCATTGTTACCGCCAACCAACCAGACGGCCTCAATATCAACGAAGGTTGCGGGGCGCTACACCCGCAAGCCGCCGGCGAACTTGTTAGGACGCACCGCGCCGATCTCGGCATCTCTTTCGACGGTGATGCCGACCGCGTCATTTTCACTGATGCCACCGGCGAAGTGGTAAGCGGCGACCGTATCCTCGGCCTCTGTGCTATCGGACTTAAGGAGCGGTGCAGACTCAGGCACGATACTCTTGTCACTACCATCATGAGTAATCTCGGTTTGATTGAGGCCATGAAAACCCACGGTATCAAAGTGGAAACGACTGCTGTCGGCGACCGCAGTGTCATCGAGTGCATGAGGAAAAATGACTATTCGTTCGGTGGAGAAAATTCCGGCCATCTCATCTTCGGCGATTATGTCACCACTGGTGACGGCATCCTCAGTGCTCTACAAGTCCTTCGCCTAATGATCTACCGCAAGGCTACACTCGCTCAACTCGCTGCTTTCATGCATGAGTATCCTACGCAGCTCGCCAATATGCCGGTGCCATCTAAGCCTCCGTTAGAGTCTCTTCCGAAGATCCAAGAACTCATGAAACAGGCCACCGTCGAGTTTGGGGACAGAGGTCGCCACCTGATACGCTATTCGGGAACGGAAAATAAAATCCGTATTCTAGTCGAACATCGTGAGCAGGAGGAAGCTACCTCATGGGTCAGTAAATTTACGACCGCCATCCTAGAAGAAATTCGATAGAAATTACTTATGTCCATCGATCCTGCAGACTGCTATCCGCTTTCCCTCACTCGGATGATCGAAGGCTTTCCCATCGGCAACATTCCGCTTTCACAACATCCAAGAAACGTCGAGGGCTCGCCCATGAGTAGGTTTCCCTGCGACTTCACCATCCGCTACCCATGGGATCTGTTGCGTGCGAATGAACTTTACATTTCTTCACTCTTAGAAAATTCCATTCAGGGTGAAGTTCATCCCTTGGCCGTTATTGAAGGCATCGTCCACATTGGCCCAGGCACTCGCATCCTTCCCGGTGTCGTCATTGAGGGTAATGTCGTCATTGGAGCCAATTGTAAGATTGGCCCTAACTGTTATATCCGTGGCAATACCAGCATCGGTGACAACTGTCACATCGGCCAGTCCGTCGAAATTAAGAATTGCCTCATCCTTTCACACACCAACATCGGCCATCTCTCCTACATAGGCGATTCCGTGTTAGGTGAAAAGGTTAATCTTGGTGCCGGCACCACCACCTCCAATCTACGTCACGATGGAAAGAATCATCGGTCCATGGTCAATGGCGTCCTCATCGATACCGGCCGCCGTAAGTTCGGCACTATCATCGGGGACCACGTCCACACCGGCATCAATACCTCCATCTATCCAGGTCGCAAGCTGTGGCCTCACACCACCACGCGCCCCGGCGAAATCGTCCAGTACGATATTCAAACTTAACTTTTAATAAATCACTTTTAACTCCATCCCTATATGTGCGGAATCGTCGGATACATCGGAAAAGCTGATGCAGTTACTGTGCTCGTCAACGGTCTGCGTCGCCTTGAATACCGCGGTTATGATTCCGCAGGCGTCGCCATCATCGACAACGATCGCATACTCGTATCGAAATCTCCGGGAAAAGTTACAAAACTCAGCGACAAGACCAACGCAGATTGGAACCCCGCTCTCATCCAAAGAGCATCCACTGGCATCGCTCATACCCGCTGGGCTACCCACGGCCCACCTACCGAGGTCAATGCCCACCCGCATCTCGATCAGACGGGCAACATTGCACTGGTACATAACGGCATCATCGAAAACTACCGTGCCCTCCGCGCCCGGTTAGAAACAAAAGGCCACAACTTCTATTCCGAGACCGATACCGAAGTCCTCGCTCATCTCATTGGGGATTGCGACAAAGGCGATCTTTTCCAAGCCGTTTGCGATGCTCTCCATCAAGTCAACGGCACTTTTGGTATCGCTGTCATCTCCTCACGAGAGCCCAATAAAATTATCACTGCTCGCCGTGGCAGTCCTATCGTCATCGGTGTCGGTGATGGCGAAACAATTATTGCTTCAGACGCCTCCGCCATCGTCGCCCACACGCAGCGCGTGATCTATCTGGACGATAACGACATCGCCATCGTCACGGCAGATAACGTTGATATCCGCGACCTCAACAACATCCCCGTCACTCGCGAGATTGCCGAGCTTGGTCTCGACACTGTCGCCGCCGAGAAGGGTGGTTACGAGCATTTCATGCTCAAAGAAATCCATGAACAGCCGGATTCGTTAGGTAATGCCATACGAGGTCGTCTCGATTTCGACCTCGGTTCCTCGGTTCTTGCTGGAATGGGCACTTCGCCACATGAAATTGCCAATCTCAACCGCATCGTTCTGATCGGTTGCGGCACCTCACTTCATGCCGGACGCGTCGGCGAATACGCTTTTGAAGATCTGGCGGGCATCCATGCAGAAGTCCAGCAAGCCGCCGAATTTCGCTACAGGAACCCCATACTCGGCAGCCGCGATCTTGTCGTTGCTATTTCCCAATCCGGCGAAACCGCAGATACTCTAGCAGCTGTTAGGGAGGCAAATCAGAAAGGCGCATTTGTCATGAGTCTCTGCAATGTCGTTGGCTCCACCATCGCCCGCGAGACGGGTAGGGTGGTTTATCTGCACGCCGGCCCCGAGATTTCAGTAGCCTCCACTAAGGCCTTCACCTGTCAGGTCGCCGTCTTGCTCATGATGGCTCTCAAGCTCGGACGCAGTCGCCGCTTTTCCCGCGAGGAAGGCAGTAAGTTCGCCCGTGAAATCGAATCTATCCCAGCGCTCGTCGCTAAGGTCATCAAACAAGACGCAAGCATCGCCAAGATCGCTGCTGATTATGCGGAAAGCGAACACGCCTTCTTTATTGGTCGCGGCCCGATGTATCCCGTCGCCCTCGAAGGTGCGCTCAAGCTCAAGGAAATTTCCTATATCCATGCGGAAGGTTATCATGCCGCCGAACTCAAGCATGGCCCCATCGCCCTCTTATCCAAAGGCACTCCCATCATCGCCCTCGCCGTAGATATTCCGGGCAAGGAAAAAACCCTCGGTAACATCGAGGAATGCAAGGCCCGTGGAGCCCGCGTTCTCGGCATCGTTACCGAAGGTGATCATGAAGCCGCCGATTGTATGGACGACTTCATCACTATCCCGCGCTGTCATCAGCTCGTCGCCACTATTCCCGCCGTCGTCGCACTTCAACTCTTTGCTTATCACGTCGCCCGTATCCGCGGCTGCGAGATCGATCAGCCGAGAAATCTAGCTAAAAGCGTCACTGTGGAGTAAGGAGTGGCGACACTGCTGTAGGTGGGTAACTCGACTCCTGAGGTAGAGCCGCTTGCCTCCGGTGCAGGGACTGCTCAATTAGGCTATGGATCGTTTGTTTTAGCTAGTTCCACTAAACGATCAGTTCTGCGTCGCCACAGCTCGCACGAAGACCCTGCCCGGCGGCGTCCCGGTGATAGTGGCAGTAACGGTCGTTGTGCCGGACACTGGAGTATTCTTCACAGCCCCAATCGCAACTGTCGTGCCGTTGATCGTGACGCCTGAAGCATTCCACGCGGTAAGATTTAGTGACCACTGGTAGGATCCGGTCACATTCGACAACTGCGAAGCAGCTTCGGGGTGAATAAACGTCAGGGCACTGCCGGCGAAAGCCACTGCGGAAAGCCCGGAACTCCGGGCATTCGGTGCTGTGCCGAAAAACGCTTCGAACCCGTTGACGATACCATCGCCGTCGGGATCATCGTTGAATGCGGTGAGACCACCGAGGCCGGAGAAGCTTGAGATCCAATTGGTGAAAGTGTTCGGCGTCGAGTTCACAAACGGACTTATACCAACAAGCTCTCTGGTGTCTTGGTTAAGATTTACTTTGGCAGGATTCTGAGTAGTTGAGACATACTCACCAGTGGGAAGACCTAGAATATAGTCGCGAGGGTATCCGCCAAACCATTGTAGAAAATAGTTTTCATAATCATGCAACACTTGGCGATCGTATCCGGACTGCGCTTGATAGGTGTTCACAACGTCATGCATGCCATCTTCAAAAGTGACAGGACTAGCAGCATCGACTTTGAAACGGGTGGCAAGAGGTTCGTTGCGAATCTCCTCCCACCAAGTTTCTTTGTCGGAATTCAGCCAAGCCCCTTTGTAGTCGGTGACTTCGAATCCCGATGCTATTTTTTTGTTATTCGTTGTCGCGTAATTAATGATGGGTGTGAGCCAACCTTTGACGACCGTAACATCATCATCGTAGGACATGTAGGCACCGTGTCCGATAGTATTCATGATGTGCTCGTTCATAGGTTTGGTTGAACCATTCCACATAATATTTTGATTTCTCCATTTGGGACGGAGCGCTTGGGAAATCATGATATTTGGGGAATTCGCATTGACCCAGTCTTGCGCGATTTTCATCGTATCAAGGAGATCATCGTAAACTCTCGTATCTCCGGGCTCTTGGTCCAAATGAACCCCAGCCAGCGGAGTGGTGGGATGAGCAAGGTTGAAATTATGTACTGCTTCAGCCAGGCGCTTGATGGATTGTTTATTGGCGGCAGTGGTCATGCGTGAGTCGTCGGGAGCGTCCCACAGGTAGGCCATCAACCAGATCTGAATCCCCCGGTTGTTTGCCCTTGCCACAAAGGCTGCAAATCCGGCTTCATTCGGAACTCTTGGCGTGGAATTATCCAGATCCGCCATATTCCATTCCCATACCGCATTGAAGAAATAGAGAACCCTGATCGATTTGTTCTCACAAAAGTCCAAAAGCAAATCCTGTGACCCTTTGTAATTTTCAAAGAAGCGTGCTTGGGCGTTTCGGGGCGCTGAGGAAGTAGGATCCCATGAGCGGTTGTCGCTATTCGTGCCAGTTACAGCAACTGGGTTCCAGACCCACATAGCTCGACGAGCCGGGCAATCAAATAGATCCCATTTTTCTCCACCATTCCATTCAACACATTGAGCCGAATTACTGAAAAGTAGCGTCAGCGCGGCAAGTCTAGTAAGAATTTGGGTGTTGATTAATGGGTGTGGGAGTATCTCCATAGTCCGACCCCTGATTTTTTTAAATAAAGTCATAAAGTCGGATTTAGAGTTGATGTGTATTAGGTTGTTGAGGTGTTTCCCCTAAGATGACCTAAGATGACCTAGGATTACCTAGGATTACCTAGGATTACCTAGAATGATCTAGGATGATGGGGGGATCGACTAGGTGTTTTCCCTAGGATGACCTAGCACAGTGCACTAGGAAACTAATCGCGCAAGGGGTAAAAAGAATTATCCCCGATGAGCGGGGTTTCGAGGAAGGCGAGGCAGGGCCGATCAATTGATCAATACCAGCACATATCTAAACAACAGATGCGAAGCATTATCGTGATGAAGACTCTATCTTTACGGCAATGAGAACAAAAACCCACACCGAAATCATGAATATCTCCATCTACCTGGAGATAGTTGAAAGTGGAATTCTAATGAACGATACGAACAGCATAAAAAAACTTTGCGAGGAAACGACTCATGCGTCTTCTAATCTGGAAGATATCGAACCGCAACTGGATAGCGAAGGTCAGCATGAATCACGCATCCTGCGCACTTTAATTGATGAGCTTAGGGTTCAGCTTGCACTTGGAAAAATGAACGCCTCGGAAAGGATTAATGAAATCGAACAAAAAATCACTCACAGCTACAGCAAAGTTAAAAACGCAGCAGGACGCCTGGATAGACTTGGCAAGGAAGAAACCGATGCTCTCCGTGACAAAATCCACAACAGCTGGATGCACCTGAAAGCCGCGCTGACCATCGCACGCATTCGCCTTGAACTGGCGGAAGAGAAAAGCGAAGGCGAGCTCCAATCCGCGAAAGACGAATTGATCAGAGATTTTGAGAAAATCCGAGATCTCGCTAAAGATAACACTGAGGAAGCTTGTGAAAAATCTTCAAAATGGATCAAGAGCGCGAAAAAATCGGTAGGAAAAAGGACTCACAATGTTCTTAAAGCACTCAAAAGTTAATTCGTCCTCCCAGTGAATAAAATTTAGACAACGACCCAAAACCTAATTTTCGATGAACTAACTATATAATTAATTAGGAAATCGAAATTAAAAAATAAAAAACTAACTATATTACCAACTGTATTATGAATATATTAATTACTGGCGGCGCTGGTTTCATCGGATCTAATCTGACTCAATTTCATATCAATAGGGGTGATACAGTTATTGCTGTGGACGACCTAAGCACGGGTAGTTTAGATAATATTAGCGACCTAGCTGAGCATCCACGATTCACATTTATCGAGGCAGATTTCCTAAAGTGGGAACAACTTGCCACCGAAATCGCTAAGGCAGAACGCATCTATCATCTTGCTGCCGTCGTCGGCATGTTTCGGGTTCTCAAAGAGCCAACAACCGTGATCCGTGTCAATGTATGCGGCACCGAACTCTTGCTGAAGGCCGCAGCGGATTGCAAAAGTAGGGCGCAGATCATCATAGCTTCAAGCTCTTCGGTATACGGCCACAATAACGATATCCACGAGCTGCGCGAGGACATGGATTTGATCTATTCGCCAGAAGTAGGTGGCTTGACGGGTTATGCATTGAGCAAACTGATCAATGAAGTTCAAGGCGGAGCTTATCATCGAGAACATGGGCTCCGAGTGATCATCCCTCGTTTTTTTAACGTCGTAGGCCCTCAGCAAACCGGCACTTATGGCTATGTCATCCCGCGCTTCATCCAGCAGGCACTAGATGGGCAGCCACTGACCGTGTTCGGCGATGGCACCCAGGTGCGCTCGTTCTGTGATGTCAGGGACACGATCAACGCCTTGGACCAACTTGCTAGCATCGAGCCAAAAGCGGGCGCATCCATCTATGGCCAAGTGGTCAACGTCGGCAACTCCCGCGAAATTAGAATTCTTGATTTAGCAAGACTAGTGATCGCCCACACTGAAAGCACATCATCGATCGAGTTTGTGTCTTTCGACAAGGCTTACGGCGAACACTTCGACCAAGTCACCCAGCGCAAACCCGACATGAATAAGTTGAAACGGCTCACCGGATTCACTCCGAAATGGACACTGGAAAATACAATCGATGATCTACTCAAGAACAAACTTACTGGAGGAATTACCCAATGAAAATTACCATCAATAAACACACGTGCCTGGTCATCTTAGCTATGATATTTCTCATGGAAGATCACTACGGCCAATCTCCTAACAGCCCACTTTCCGTTGAAATCATAAAACTCGAACAACTCGAGAGCGAGCCGGCATATCAGTGGACACTCGTCCCCGCATACAGCTGGAGCTTTTTCAATAAGGGTCGCGATAGTTGGCAACAGGAGAGCCTAGATCTCTACTACTATTTGAAGGACGAAAAACTCGTGCTTGGCACCAGCGTAGACATGATGCATCGACCTCCAAACGGGAATGATATCATGTATGGATTCAATGCCGCATGGTATCCACTCGATAACCTCGAACTTCATGGCGAAGTCGCACTGACTCAAGATGCGGACTTCTTACCAAGCGATCGCTATTCCCTCGGTCTGCAATACAGACTGAACCAAAAGCTGGGATTTCTCTTCGATGTGGAACAACTGAATTTTGGTTCCTACGCTCCTGCTTGGGAAGATGATGGTATCACGCTAATCAAACCGGGCATCTCCTACTGGTTCACGGAAAACACATTTGCCACCTTTCGCTACACCCATGGTTGGGTACACGATGAAGCAGACTTCGATTGCTACAGCGCCGCAGTCGTCTTCGGCGATCTACCTTGTGATGGCCAATTATCTATCGGCATCTCCTACGGAACGGATCCGGATCTCGATTTTAGCACAACCGGCACGGCTCTGTCCGATGCCTACACGTTTAGCATTTTCTACAAAGAGCCTATTAAACCTAATCTCACCCTCTTTGCGGGTTTGGAATACGTCTATCGATTTCAACCAAACAACAATAATGAATTATATCAAATGTGGACCCCAACCATCGGACTATCATGGAAATTCTAAATCATAACTTTTTGCCTCTCGCGTTGAATATCGGGCTGGTGCTAACCGGCATGATCGTTCTTCTACTCATGATCATCACTGCTGTGCATTGGCAGGCTGACCGACAACAAAAAAACGCCATCGCATTTGATCGCGTCAACGAGCCACTATTGATGAGCTATATTGAATTCGAAAACCCGAAGACGGAAGTGATTAAATCCATGGAGAAAAAACCATTGGAGGCAATACGCTTGTTGATGGAATTCTCTAAAAAACTCCAGCTAACCGATCAATCTCGGTTGCTACCCTTGTTTAGTGGGTTGATTGATGTCGACGAAGAAACCTCCGCCCTGAACAGCCCCTCTATTAAACGAAGACTGCAAGCAGCAGAGCGACTCGGTTATCTGAAAAACGAAACATCTGTAAACGCACTTCTTCATGCTCTTGAGGATGAAGTGATGGAGGTTCGTTACTGCGCGGCTCGTTCGTTAGCCGCTCACGGTCAGACAAAGTATATTGTACCCACACTTCTCGCCTTCGATACAGACCATGAGATCAACTGGTTACGCTTGGTCGAAATCACTTGTGATTACGGATCATTTGCCGTGCCAACGCTTCTTTCCGTGTTGGAAAACTCACAAAGGAAATATTCTAACAATATCATCAATGTGGCGATCCGTGTTTTAGGGATGCTTAAAGAGCCGCGGGCAGTGCATGAATTGATCCACTTACTAGAACATTCAGATTTCAGCATACGACTCAATGCGGCGCGTGCCCTAGGAGAAATTGGCGATCCTGCGGCCATCTGGCCGATAGCAGAACTGAGGAACGATCCAGCCTGGGCAGTTCGCAACAAAGCGGTAGAGGCCATAGGCAAATTGCACGCGAAAACGCACATTCCTATCTTAACAGAAGCCTTATCCGACTCCTCCTGGTGGGTGCGCTTTTCAGCCGCTCAGGCGCTTCACTCACTTGGCCTAAACGGCATCGAAAAACTCAAGGATATCATGAAAAGCACTCACGATGTTTACGCGCATGACATGTGCTGCCAAGTACTTGGCGAGCATGGTCTCCTTGAAATAACCAACAACCCATCATGATCACGATTATTCAAATTTGTAGCTTAGCCATTCTCATCTACTTCGTTGCGCTCTGCGCGATCAACCTATTGCTGGCCTGCCTCGGAGCCCTCCAGCTTCGTGATTATAATAATAAAAGTACCGCGTCGGACTTCGGCCGTATTGCGAAGTCAAATCTTTCCCTCCCGATATCCGTGATCATCCCCGCTCATAACGAAGCCGCTATTATCATTAGAACGGTAGAAAATATTCTCAAACTCGATTATCCCGTCCATGAAGTGATCGTAGTGGATGATGGATCGACCGACGGAACTATCGCATTACTCGAGCAGCGATTCAACATCCAGCGCCTAGAAAAACACGGGGCTTCCCAGATCAAAACTCGAGAAGTTCGCGCGGTTTACGAATCTCCGGATTACCCCAACCTCGTGGTGATCGCAAAAGAAAATGGCCGGCGGGCAGATGCAATCAATGCCGGAGTCATTCTTAGTCACTATCCACTCATCTGTGTCATCGATGCGGATTGCGTGATTGAACCCGATGGCTTGCAGCGCATGGCACGTCCCTTCCTATTCGACCCCAAGCTCGCAGCAGCAGCCGGGGTAGTCCGCCCATCAAATGGCTTGGTCATTGAAAACGGAGTCATCATAAAGCGGGGCTTGCCCAAGACTTGGCTGGGCATGAATCAGGAAATCGAATACACTCGTAGCTTCCAATGGTTACGCATCGGCCTGAACCGCTTGCAAAGCATGCTCTGTATTTCGGGAGCTCTTCTCTTGATCAAGAAATCGGTTTTCGAGAAAACGGGGGGACCATGGCCCGAGGCCATCACCGATGACATCGAGTACACCATTCGCTTGCACGGATTCCTCTTCGATCGAAAAAACAAACAAGACCTCAACTTAGCCTTCATCCCGGATGCGGTTAGCTACAGCGAAGTGCCCGAAAAACTTGACCTTTATCTCTCTCAACGCAATCGCTGGCAACGTGGAACCATTCAGGCTCTTTTCCGTAATTGGCGCATGTTTTTAAATCCTCGATATGGTGCTACCAGCCTATTGGGCTTGCCCTATTTTTTAATCTTCGAAGCCATGTCTCCCATTGTCGAATTTACGGCCTATGTCATAGCCGTCGTTTCATTGATATTAGGGTATGCCACCTGGCAAGAAATTCTTACACTCGTTTTCCTAGCTTATACCACATCTGCGTTTCTCACACTGCTCGCCATCCTTATCACTGAAACTTCCCGTCTACGCTCCTCATCATGGAAAGATTACTGGAAAATGATTCTCTCCGTTTTTATCGATAATCTTGGATGCCATCAGCTTCGTGTTTTCGCCTCATTGTGGGGAACCATTCAATTCATCTTGTTCAGCAGGCATGATCTAGGAGCCCAGATGACACGCAACCCACAACCTTCATCCGTACAATCATGATCCCTAAACCCACATCTGCATGTTTTGAAGTTGCCATCATCGGACTCGGCTATGTTGGCATTCCCTTGGCTTTGGGTTTTGCGAAAGCCGGATGCCAAACCCTTGGTTATGATTCTGACGAAAAAAGAGTTTTAGAGTTACAACAAGGGCACTCTCCTTTTGCGCACATTTCCTCTGAAGATCTAACTGAAACATTGAGCAATGGTTCCTTGGAAGTCACCTCAGACCCTAACAATCTATCCGAGAGCGAAGCCATCATCGTTTGCGTGCCCACTCCATTACTCCAACATCAAGACCCGGATCTTTCCTACATTCTAGGCGTCGGAAAAGATATCGCCCCTCACCTCCAGCGTGGTATGCTCGTATCTCTCGAATCAAGTACCTACCCCGGAACGACCCGTGAGGAATTTCGACTCGCCCTTGAACAAGGCTCCGGACTGAAAGCTGGTGTCGATTTTCACTTGGCATTCTCTCCAGAGCGAGAAGACCCGGGAAACTCAGAAAGCAAACTGCACAACATCCCCAAGGTAATTGGCGGCCTAACAGAAGAATGCCTTAAAAGAGCAGTAGAACTCTATGGTAGAGCGATCAAAAAAATTATCCCTGTAAGCAGTTGCGACACCGCCGAAGCAGTGAAATTAACCGAAAATATCTTTCGCTTCATCAACATCGCTTTAGTCAACGAGCTCAAGACTATCTACGCGGCAATGGGGATCGATATATGGGAGGTTCTCAATGCCGCCAAAACGAAACCCTTCGGCTTCATGCCATTCTATCCGGGCATCGGAGTCGGCGGCCATTGCATCCCCATTGATCCTTATTATCTGATCTGGAAGGCTCGGGAGCTCGATATCGATTGCCGCTTCATCGATTTGGCCGGGCAGATCAATCGCTCAATGCCTAACTATGTGGTCAATCATCTAACCGATGCTATCAATCATACTGGGCAATCTCTAAGTGGACAAAATGTACTAGTAGTTGGCCTCGCCTATAAACCGGGTGTCTCTGATGATCGTGAATCACAGTCCTATACGATTATGAATCTCCTCAAGGCTAAAGGAGCAGATGTGGAATACTATGATCCGGGCATCCTTATCATTCCGCCGCACCGCGGCCATTGGTCAGGACAATCCTCCATCGATTGGAATCGTGAAAATTTGGGACGCTTCGCCGCCGCCGTGATTTGCTCGGCTAATCAAGATGTGGACTACGAACAATTAGCTGATGAGATCCCGATTGTTATCGATGCGTGCAATATCGTCCCCAAAGACCGTATGGCGCAAGTGGTCCTCGCGTGATGTTTGAGACTGAATTTAGATTAGAGAGGGACACCCCATTCAACATTGCTACCCCAGCCGTTTTCATCGCCCATGAAAAATAGGAAAAAAATCTGGCTACCCCTCATCATGATTGTGGTGATTCAAGTGGGAGGATATTTCCAACTGACTAGCTACATTCAGACGATTCAGCAGGGTTCAGAAAAAAATTCCAGCATTTCAAATGACGCCTTACCAGTTCATCACGAGGACTTCGATCATAGGTATTGGGTGCTAAGTCTGGGGCTCATTCAGGCCGCGCTTCTGCTCGGAGCTGTTTGGTTAGGAAGAACCCACTTTTCCCAGTTTGAGCATCGTGCGTTTCATGATTCTCTAACAGGATTACCGAATCGTTGGTACGTGGATTTACATCTCGATTGGGCATGCTCCAGAGCAGATGCCCATGGGGACTTGGTAATCCTCGCCTTCATTGATCTCAACGGTTTCAAACCCATAAATGACACCCTTGGTCACGACAAAGGCGATCATGTTCTAAAATACATTGCCGATAATCTCAGAGCCAACTGCCGCTCCGGTGACATGGCATTCCGTTACGGAGGTGACGAGTTCATCGTGGTGTTTATCACACCAGCGAATCAGAGTTATCAGAGTCTGGAGCGACTCAAGAATCTAATCCGCACTACCTTCCGGGAACCGAGTCAGTTTAGCAAGGAGGGAGGCTTTGGTGCCGCCGTTGGTATCAGTGTTTTTCCATCGTGTGCGAAGAGCTCTAAGATGCTGGTTCAAACCGCCGATCAAGCGATGTATCGGGCGAAAAAACGGGCGAAAGCTGAGAATGAATCGTTAGTGATTGTGGAATACCATAGAGATTTTGCCAAAGGCGATGAGCAGACCGTTTGCCAAAATTCCGAGGTAGTGAAGGTCCAATCGAGGGCGTGATTGCAATCGCTCAGGTGCTGAATTTAAATCCACGTTTCTTGAATGAAGCAATACAGGCATCAACTGACTGCGGGCAATACGTCACTCCTCGACCACTTGTGATTTCTTTGAGCGCAACTTCGATGCCCAGTGCGGCACGATAAGGGCGATGTGATGAAATCGCCTCCACCACGTCAGCCACCGACAATATCCGCGCCTCAAGAATAATTTTATCGCCGGTCAATCCATAGGGGTATCCGGAACCATCTAACCGTTCATGGTGTTGCAGAATCATTTGCGCGATGGGCCAAGGAAATTCACAGTCTTTCATGATTTCATAACCAGCTATCACATGCTGCTTGACGATTTGGTATTCAAGGTCGCTAAGCCGTCCCGGTTTGCTCAGTATTTCGGCAGGGATCTGAATCTTGCCGATATCATGAATCATGCTACCCAGATGTATCCCTTCAATTTGAAATTCGCTCAGTCCCATTTCTTTAGCCATAACCACCGCGAGTTCTGCTACCCGGCACTGGTGCCCTGCGGTGTAAGGATCGCGCAAACCGACGATGGAAGCGAGTGATCCCACGAAATCGAGCAGGCTATTTTTCAGTTTTCGTTCGCTTTCGGCAAGCTTGAGATTGGATTCCCGGCGCTCCGCAGCGAGGCGTGCGTTTTCGACAGCACTCGTTACCGCATCAGGCAGGCGCGCCAAGCGATCTTTGAGGATGTAATCGACAGCGCCATCCTTGATTAACTGCACCGCCTTGAGTTCGCCCAGCGTACCGGTGACGATGATAACAGGGATATGCGGATAATGGGTTTGTACAAAATTGAGCGCCGCTTCACCGTCGTAGTTAGGTAGATTGAAATCTGCTAGTATCACATCCGGTTGGAAAGCAACTACGCTTGCCTCGAAATCACGTTGATTTTCAACGGTCTTCCAATCCATCGCGATATTAGAATACCGCAACACATCCTGCTGCAATTCAACATCGGTAGGCATATCTTCTAAGGAGAGTACGCGAATTTTATCTAGCTCTGTCATTTTGTGACGCGGTATTATTTATCAGACTAACTCCTAGGAATTTATCATTTAGCCTTTGTGTGAAAAAATACTCCCAAGTGCCAATTGATGAAAGAGGAAAAGAGAATTTATTAACCTTCTTTAACTTCGGTTTTCGGACGCTGATAGTTGAAATAAAGCGTATTCGGGAGTCCCTCCAAAAGCATCGTGGACATTATGTCGAAATCATCCGTATCCATTGACTATTTGGATGATTTAGATTGATCGTTTTATTACCCAAGGAACCCATATTTCTCGCGTTTTTCCTTTCATAAAAATAAGAATCCAATCACAATGACTATCCCTCAGTTATTTTAATCCGTTTTTTGCCTAAATTGCTATGAAAAAAGCTTCTCCTAAGCCGGACTTACCGGATGATCCCGCTCCAATCTTAAATTTTCCAGTGGTGGGTATAGGAGCCTCGGCTGGTGGCTTAGCGGCGTTTGAAGCCTTCTTTTCTGGCATGCCAACCGATTTCGATCCAGGCATGGCATTTGTGTTAGTTCAGCATCTGGACCCGAATCACAAGAGCATACTCTGCGAGCTTATCCAGCACTACACACGCATGCAGGTGCATGAGGTCTATGATGGCATAGTGGTTAAATCTAACAGCGTCTACATCATCCCACCGGCCCACGATATGGCATTTCTGAACGGTGCGTTGCATTTGTTCGAGCCTGTAGAACCACGTGGCCTACGCTTACCTATCGATTTTTTCTTCCGCTCCCTCGCGCAGGACCAGCGTGAAAAGGCCATCGGTATCGTGCTTGCCGGCACCGGCAGCGACGGCATGCTGGGTATGCGCGCGATCAAGGGCGAGGGCGGTATGTTCATGGCGCAAAAACCCGAATCGACCGAGTTCGATAGCATGCCGCTCAGTTGCATCAAAACCGGCTTAGTGGATTACGTAATATCACCCATCGAAATGCCCGCGCAGCTGATCGCCTACGCCAGCCAAGCCTACAACAAACCCACGGGGACTCAAATCGTTCAACAGATCATGGCTGAAGGCCCCATGAAAAAGATCTTCATTCTGCTGCGCGCACAGACCGGCCATGATTTCTCCCTATACAAACCGAGCTCCATCCAGCGCCGCATCGAGCGCCGTATGGTCGTCCACCAAATCGATTCCCTTGAAAACTACGTCAAGTATCTCCAGCAAGCACCCGACGAGGCAGATGCCTTGTTTCGCGATATATTGATCGGCGTGACCAACTTCTTCCGGGATCCGGAGTCCTTCAAAGTGCTGGAGGAAGTGGCTATCCCCAAAATTTTCGAGAATAAAGTTCCTGGCTCTGAAATCAGAGTCTGGTCCGCTGGCTGCTCGACAGGCGAAGAGGCTTATTCCATCGCTATCCTGCTGTTTGAACGCATGCAGTCACTCAAACAAAACTACGCCATTCAAGTCTTTGCTACAGATATCAACAGCCGGGCGATTGCAACCGCCCGCGCAGGTGTCTATCCAGCCAGCATAGCCGATGATATTTCACCGGAACGCCTGGCTCGCTTTTTTACGCCAGAAAACGATGGAGGCAGTTACCGCATCCACAAAAGCATTCGCGATCTGATGGTCTTCGCCGAGCAGGATCTCATCAAGGATCCGCCGTTCTCGCGCCTCGACTTGATCTCTTGCCGCAACCTCTTGATTTATCTGAGTGCGGAATTGCAGAGAATGCTCATTCCCATGTTCCACTATGCTTTGAGACCGGACGGCATTTTGTTCCTTGGTATTTCCGAAGGCATCGGTCAGTCTGACAATCTTTTTGCGGTGATTGATCGCAAGACCAGGATGTATCAGTGCAGAGAGGATCTTTCGATTCTGTACAAAACCACTGGGCGCACGAACCTGTCATTAAAAGACATACCAAGACAGATCGGAGCATCACTGCCGTTATCGTCAAAAAAAACATCCCTGCGCGAAATGGCAGAACAGGCAATCTTGAGAGAGATCACGCCGATGGCTGCACTCGTCAATGATCTGGGCGATCTGCTCTACCTTCATGGACGCGCTGGGATGTTTCTCGAGCCGTCCCCCGGCGAAACTGGAATCAACAATATCCTGAAAATGGCGCGTGAAGGTCTGAGATCCGGATTAACCGCATCCCTACGAAAATCTGTGGCTAGCAAGGAACCCACTTCATGCACGGGCCTTCACATCAAAACCCATGACGGCACCCTCCGGGTCGATGTGACCGTCCACCCGGTACCAGACGGCCCACTCGCATCATCCACTACACCTCTCTATCTGATCATTCTGAAGAATGTGCCGATCCCGGAAGTCCCACCAGAGATGCTTAATACTCTGGCGAAAGGTGCAGCCAGCCACGAAAGCCAGATACTGGCGATGCAGGCGGAATTGCGAGCAAGAGAGGATGAGATCGAAAGCAGCCACTCGGAATTAGAGAGATCCAACGAAGAATTCAAATCCTTCAACGAAGAACTGCAATCGGTGAACGAGGAGTTGCAATCCACCAACGAAGAACTGGAAACCGCCAAAGAGGAGATGCAATCCATAAACGAGGAACTAGCAACGGTGAATACCGAGTTGCAATCCAAGGTGTTGGATTTTGCGAAGGTGAATGACGACATCAACAACTTGATAGCAGGCACCGGCATCGCCAGCGTGTTTGTGAATCATCAACTCTCAATCCTCCGCTTCACCCCCGCCGCGGCCAAGATCATCAACCTGATTCCGAGCGATGTAGGAAGAGCCCTGAACCATATCGTTTCCAATCTAGTCGGTTACAACGAACTTGCTCAAGATACCCATACTGTGATGGATACTTTGGTTAGCAGGGATAAGGAAGTTCGAACCACAACCGGCGGATGGTATTCCATGCGCATTCAGCCGTATCTCACTTTGGACAATGTGATCGAGGGTGCTGTGATCTCATTCATCGACATCTCCGAGATCGTGAAAGCTCGCGAACAACTTCAAATGCTCAATCAACATCTCCGCTTGGCAGTGGTCGTTCGCGACTCCTACGACGCCATCACCGTGCAGGATATGAACGGCAAAATTATGGCATGGAACCCAGCAGCGGTGCGAATCTATGGCTGGAGCGAAGCTGAGGCGTTGGGCATGAATGCTGCCGAACGAATCCCAGCTCAACATCGCGAACATGCAGCTGCCGAATTGCTTTCCCTCAGCAAGGCGGAAATCCTGACGCCATCCATCACCCAGCGCTTAGCCAAGGACGGCAAGCTGGTCGATATCTCGCTCATTTCTACCGCATTGATCAACGAAGCCGAGGTAACCTATGCGATTGCAACAACCGAAAGGGTGATTTCTAAAATATAAATCATGAACCCTCCGCAGTCATATTCCAAGAAGGCGGAGATACGCCAGCAAGCCGAAGAAGCCTACCGGCAAAAAACCTTGGCTGCACCGGAAATGCTGAAACCGCAGACGCTGGAGTCCACTGAATCGATACTCCACGAACTGCGCGTTCATCAGATCCAACTGGAGATGCAGAACGAAGAACTGCTGCGGATCCATGAAGAACTGGAGACCTCGCGCACACGCTATTTTGATCTCTATGAACTAGCTCCCATGGGCTACGTGACCGTCAATGAGTCAAATCTGATCCAGCAAATCAACCTTAGTTCCGTCATCCTGCTGGGAGTCATCCGGAGCAAGATGATCCAAAAGCCGATCACTAACCTTATCCTACTTGAGGATAAGGTTATCTACTACCTAGCTCACAAACAACTTCTTGAGACACAAAAAACACAGTCATGCGAACTGCGGATGAAGCGAAACGACGGATCGCAGATCTGGGTGCTTCTAACGCTCGCCGCCGCCGTGAATGCCGATGGTATATCGGAAATCCGTCTAGCGCTGAGCGACATCAGCGAGAGAAAGCGAACGGAAGAGTCCTTGGATGCAGAACGCAATCTGCTACGCACGCTCGTGGACTTATTGCCTAGTTTGGTTTTTGTGAAAGACCGCGAAAGCCGATTTCTGTTAGCCAACGCCGCCTGCGCGAGGGCAATAGGAGTGGATTCCCCAGAACTCTTGATAGGCAAGACCGATGCCGACTTTTTTCCTCCCGAAATTGCCGGCGAATATCGCAACGACGAACTTGAGGTCCTTATGGGCCATCACGCACTGGATAAGGAACAAAAGTCCAATTTGAAGAATGGCGACCCACAGGTTTTGTTAGTCAGTAAAGTGCCTCTCCAGAGCAGAACCACGGAAATAACCGGCTTGGTCGGGGTCGGCTTCGACATCACAAAGCGCGTTCATATGGAGAACGAACTGCGGGTGAAGGATGCTTTTCAGCTGGATATACTGAATTCACTCCCAGCGCACATCGCGGTTTTAGATAAAACGGGAACTATACTAGCCGTGAATGAACCCTGGCTCCGCTTCGGCCGTGAAAACGGCAACCTCGACGGAGAAAATACGGGTGTGGGTTCCAACTATCTGAACATCTGCCGCACGGCCAGTCTCGATACGGATGCTTACGCCAAGTCTGCCGGAGCCGGATTGGAGGCCGTGCTGTCGCGAATGCAGCCGCGCTTCTATATGGAATATCCGTGCAATACGCCCACACATGTTCACTGGTTTAAAATGGAAGTCATCCCTTTAGCTGGAAAAAATGGAGGAGCTATCGTTGCCCATACCGATATCAGTGAGCGCAAGCAGGCGCAGCGCTTGTTAGCGTGGGAAAAATGCGCCTTGGAATCTATCGTCGGCACGAAATCACCAGGTCAAGCGTTAGAAAATTTGATGCTCGGTCTGGAAACGCAGCTCCCTGGGGCGCTTTGTTCGGTACTCATTCTCGATGCCGATGGCATCCACCTGCAGCTCGGTGCGGCACCCAGTCTGCCGCCAGAATATAACCTTGCGATTAACGGCATCGCCATCGGCACGGCGGTGCAGGAGGACCAGCAAGTCATCGTCTTGGACATCGACAGCGATCCGCTGTGGGCCGATTATCGCGAGCTCGCCCTCAAGCACAGCCTGCATGCCTGCTGGTCCACACCTATCCGCAGCCAAGGTAAAATCCTTGGAGCCTTTTCTATTTACTATCAGGAGCCGCGTCCCCTCGCTGTTGCCGATATGGAAATCATTGAGCGAACGGTGAACGTGGTGCGCATCGCCATCGAGCGGCAACAAGCTGAGGAGAAAATTTCCCAACTCAACACAGATCTTGAAAGGCGGGTGGAACAACGCACCGCAGAGCTCCAAACCGCTAACGCCTCGCTCACCGATTTTAAAGCAGCGCTCGACGAGCACTCTTTAGTTTCCATCACCGACACGGACGGAATCATCACCTACGCCAACGACAAGTTCTGCAAGATGTCTAAGTACACTCGCGAAGAGTTGCTCGGTCTGAATCACCGCATCGTCAGTTCGGACTATCACCCTCCAGAGTTTTTCCGCGGCTTGTGGAACGCGATTCTCAGCGGCCAAGTCTGGAAGGGAGAATTCAGAAACCGCGCTAAGGACGGCACGGTCTATTGGGTGAGTAGCACCATCATTCCCTTCCTTGGAGAGGACGGCAAGCCTCTGCAATTCATCGCGATCACCACCGATATCAGTGAACGCAAGCAGGCCGAGGAGCGAATTAACAAGCTCAACGCCGCTCTGGAAATCCGCGCCACAGCACTGGAAGCGTCCAATAAGGAATTGGATTCATTTACCTATTCTGTCTCGCATGACCTGCGTGCACCGCTCAGGGCAATCGATGGTTTCACTCACATGGTGATCAAGGATCACGCCGAACACATTAACGACGATGGACGCCGCAAGCTCAACGTGATCAGCAGCGAGGCGCATCGGATGCAGTTGCTCATCGACGACTTACTCGCCTTTTCCCGCCTCGGCCGTCAACCCATCCAATCCATACCGATCGACATGGAAACCATGGCTCAGGAAGTTTTCGACGAACTGTCATCCCACCACCCAGAGCGCAAGCTGCGGCTCCACCTGCAAAAGCTTCCGCCTGCTCTTGGATCGGATCCGCTCATCCGGCAAGTGTGGGTCAATCTCATCAGCAACGCCATCAAGTTCACGCGCGACCGTGAGATCGGCGAGATCGAGATCGAAACACAGGATGGCGGTGATCGCGGTCAGATTTATTCGATCAAAGACAACGGTGTGGGCTTTGATATGCGCCATGCCAACAAACTATTCGGGGTCTTCCAGCGCTTGCACAACCAAGAGGAATTTTCAGGCACTGGCGTGGGATTGGCACTCGTTCAACGCATCATTATTCGTCACGGCGGCCTCATCTGGGCGGATGCAAAAATCGATCATGGAGCCACATTTTATTTCAGCCTACCAACACAACCAAAATGATTACACCACTGGAAGTCCTTCTCATCGAAGACAATCCGCAAGACGCGGAACTCGCAATCCGTGCTCTGAAAGAATTGAATCTAGCTGACCATCTGATTCATCTCACCGACGGGCAGGCAGCGCTCGATTTTCTTTTTGGCACCGGTATCTACGAGGGGCGCGATGTGAATCAGCAACCCAAGGTCATACTACTCGACCTAAAACTACCGAAGGTTAACGGGATCGAAGTCCTTCGTGAGCTCAGGGCAAATAAGCGCATGAAATGCATTCCGGTCGTGATCTTAACCTCTTCCCGCGAAGAACGGGATATCAGTGAAGCCTACAACCTTGGCGCTAACAGCTATGTCGTGAAACCGATGAATTTTCAGTCCTATCTGGATGTGATCGGCAACATGGGAAGCTATTGGCTGAAAATAAATTTTATATCCAACGTCTAAAACCCAATCCTATGACGACTCTTCCAAAAAAACTCCGTATTCTCTCTCTCGAAGACTCCCCCCTTGATGCCGAACTTATCCTTAACACACTCCAGGAGGACGGACTCGTTTTAGCCTGGACCCGCGTGGACAACCGCGTGGATTACGAGCTCGCGATCCATAATTTCCAACCGGATCTTATCTTAGCAGATTACAAACTGCCGAACTTCAATGGTGCGCAGGCGCTTGAGATAGCCAAAGTCCTCTGTCCAGATGTCCCGGTCATCGTGATTTCCGGAGTCGTAGGCGAGGAAACCGCAGTGGAATTACTCAAGAACGGGGCGACCGATTTCATACTCAAAGACCGCCTCGGGCGTTTGGTGCCCGCCGTTCACCGAGCGATAATGGAAGTAGAATCCCGGAATGCCCGTCGCCAAGCCGAGGCTGATTTACACGAACTCAATGGACAACTCGAGCATCGTGTTGTGGAACGCACCAACGAATTGCAGGCTAAAAACGCCATCATGGAAGAGGATTTGGAAATGGCGCGCGAACTCCAGATGGCGTTCCTACCCTCTCATTTCCCAACTATCCCGCGTGGCGTTCCGGAGGCAGAGAGCGCGGTGAAGTTTAGCAGCTTTTTCCATCCGACCAGTTTGGTCAGTGGCGATTTTTACAATGTCATACGCATTTCGGATAGCTCCGTGGGCATCTTTATCTGCGATGTGATGGGGCACGGCGTGCGAGCTGCACTGGTAACCGCAATCATGCGAGCCCTAGAAGAACAACTTGACGATATAGCGGACGATCCCGGCGCGCTGCTCACTCAAATGAACCATCATCTGCGCGGCATTTTGCAGCAACTTGAGAACACGGTATTTGCAACCGCCTGCTATATCACAGTGGATACCTCCAACGGCCGCCTCTCATATGCTAATGCAGGCCACCCAGATCCACTCCTCGTGCGCAAAGCCACCGGGAAGATCGAAATGATAGGGATCGGACAAAAACACGGCCCAGCACTCGGCTTGGTCAAAAATATTTCCTATGAGACTCACAATCTCAAATTGCAGGCAGGTGATCGAGTCCTACTTTTCACCGACGGTCTCTTCGAGGTCGAGAACGCACAGGAAGAATCCTTCGGCAGATCTCGTCTGCGAGATGTAATCCTGCGGTGCGCTAGACTGCCCTTAACTAAACTGATTCAGGACGTTTCCCGCGAGATCGAAGACTTTGCCAAAGATCAAGCATTCACCGATGATGTCTGCCTCGTGGGCATGGAACTCTCAAGACTGGAACCAATCATCTCACCTATTTCCCACCACCGATTGCTTATTTCAGGGGAACCTCTTTATAAACGCGGACGCGTAACCTGCTAATCGCACCTCAAAACAACTCTTTGAGTTCATTACCTTGGCTCTTTGAGATCAACGTATAAGCATACTTTTCATTCGCCAAAGTCTCGCCTAATCCATCTCGATCAAGACTACGTTCTACATCCGACAAACATCCCCTAAAACTGTGAGTTCTACTTATTGCGAGGAGTTAATACCTTCGCTCGATAGTCCGAGGGGCTCATATTGAGTTCTCGGCGGAAGAGCCGGTTCAAAAAGAATAGCTGATTGAAGCCGTGTTCGAGGGCGATGTTGTGATCGGGCCAGAGGTTTCGCGCAGGGCTCGGCATACAGCTTTAAGGCGGACTTGGTTGATGAATGTGGAGAAGGATCGACCGGCGTGCAGTTGGAATTGTCTGGAGAAGGTGGCTCGACTCATACCCGTGAGCTGGAGCAGTTCAGGTAACTTCACTTGTTCTTTATAGTGAGCGATGATGTAGCTAACGGCTCAATAAATGGCACTATCGTCTCACGCCCAATAGTTAGCTGATGGCGCTAATGATGTCATTTGCGAGAAGTTCTACGGACGTGATCATGCTTCAAGGTATAAGGCCACCCACTACACCTCGCGATACATCCACGACTCTTCGGGAACGGTGTAGATATGTACTTCGTGGTACAGAAAGATATCCTGTGGCAGGTATTCTGCGTAGGTGCGTCGGGTGTAGTGGTCGTCGTATCTGCGGAATGGATTTGCGACAAATATGCCCCATGTATCAAAAATAAACATGCGGCAAAACGCGATGTTGGTGCGGGGCTGCCCGTGTCCGACAATCCAAAATATGGTGCCAGGATCGGATTGGATGACTTGTGGAGAAGGGGATTTCGTAGATGCGAGATACCCTCGGCCTTGATAGTGGTAAACAGTGCTCATATTTACCTGACGCATTTTTGGTAAATATGTACAGCTAGAATTATTTTTAATTATTTTCGAACAGGCGCTGTACAACACAGCACTAACTGGCGTCAGTAGGGTAACAACAACAATCCTACACATGACCCAGAAGCATCAATCTAAAATTAAAAACCCTAAAAAAATCTGTTGGATGACTGATCTCCATCTTGATCAGGCCGATAATAATCAAATGGCGGATTTCATTCGCAAACTTGAATCCTCAGAATTCGACATTGCACTGCTAACAGGTGATATTTCGTCTTCGCGTGATCTGCCAGAGTATCTCGAAATGCTCTCAAAAGCATGTGGAAGCAGGGATCTCTATTTCACACTTGGCAATCATGACCATTATGGGAGCTCAATTTCTGAGACGCTTGATAGATCCCGTCGTCTATGTAGTCAAATTCCTAATCTTCATCATCTGTCGACGGGAGGAGCCGTAGACTTAGGTAATCACACATTTTTAATCGGCGGAGATGGGTGGGCTGACGGTCAATGGCGAGGCAAGAGAACTGAGGATATTAGAAGTCCAGATCATTACAGCATTCGTGATTTCCGCAGCCTCAATAAATGGCAGTGCTATCGGAAAATGAAGCAACTCGGTAAAGAATCCACCAATGCGATCAGGCAAAGGCTCAAACCTAAATTACGTAACGCTCAAAAAATTATCGTCGCGAATCACATTCCTCCTTTTAGGACATCAGCCCTATTCAATGGCAAGCCATGCGATGCAAATTATCAGCCTCATTTTGTTCAATCCACCTTAGGTGCGATGTTGATTTGTATGGCTAAGGAAAATCGGGAAAAGCAATTCATAATGCTGAGCGGACACACTCATTCGGAGTGCTCGGATCAGATATTTCCAAATCTAACATCATTAGTTGGAGGTCATAAAAAAAATCAACCAAAAATCCAACAAATATTAGCAGCATAGTTTGCGCAAGCGTTTCCCGGATCCAGTCACAGCGGATTTTTCAAACCGCTGTGACCGAGAATCAAAGGTTCTGGGGCTATGAAAAGCAAATATACACATACACAAAATTGGAAGTCTGAAAAAAGCAAACCATTCACTAGTGAGCCGTCAGATGATTTAGAAAATATGGCTAATGAACTCGTATCTTACGCGGATCAAAAAATGAGAACCGGTGTTTTACAGGGACTACTGTTCGGCGCTGAAGACGACATCAAACAAGAAGCTGTGATTCTCGCGCTACGCTGGTACGTTAAGCACAAGCAAAATTTGAACAAGGATTCAGAACCTTGGAACGCACCAAGAAGTTTAGCGATAGCTCTACGCTTCATTAAGCGAAGATTTCTGCGAAAAATTCAGAAGTCGCCACAAACCATCCATATCAATGACGCACCTGAGGGGATCTTAGATCACCCCAGCAATCTTCAGCAGTATGAGTGGCCGGCAGATCGGATGCGAACTGCGGTAGAAAGGGCACTATCGATGACGCTGAAATCTGGAACCATATCACATGCCAATCATGTGGTTGCTCGCCTCGTATTGATCCAAAATCTATCTGTTTCTGCTGCTGGATTACAGCTCGGGCTCACGCGGAGTGCGATCTATCAGCATCTCAAGAGAGTTAATAAATCGATCAAGCCTCTCATCGATCAGATCGAAGCGCCGTATCATTAGCAGTTATTGTTGAATCGTATCCTTCCTTTGAAATTTAAACCACGTTATGATCTCTAAGAATATTCCAAAGCCGAAAGTTGAGCCTCTAAAAAAGGAAAAGCCACCTGACAAAATTCCATCACCGGCCGAGATTGTCGCACATCTTGATCAATTCATAATTGGACAAGATGAAACAAAACGAACGTTGGCCAGTGCTTGCTACTGTCACCTGCACGCATGCGTCGTAGCGGAATCGAATGGGGAGTTCGCATGGCCTGATAATCACACGTTGATTGCAGGACCCAGTGGTTCGGGTAAGTCAGAAATGATTAAAGTTCTCTGCGCTTACCTTAAAATTCCCTTCTACCAAATTGACTGCACAAATCTGACCCCAAATGGCTATCGAGGTAGAAATATGGAATCTGTCATCAGTGATATGGAGCAGAAATTAGTCAAAGATGATGAAAGCACACCCGCATGTCTTGTGATTTGGGATGAGATTGATAAGTTGTGGGACGATGGCAGCGAAGCAGGTAGGTACCATCGAATGACACAGGCAGATTGTCTCAAACTCATCGAAGGCGGCAAAGTTTCTGACAACCTCAACACCGCAAAAATTTTACACGTGGGTTGCGGTGCATTTATCGGCATGGATAAAATTCGCTTTCCGTTGGCTACTCCCATCATTGGATTTAACCCTTCTCCGATTCAGATCGCTGATAGCACCCACATGGCTAAAATCGAAGCGCAGCATTTTATCAAATTCGGATTGATGCCAGAATTTGTAGGTCGCTTCAGTCGTTTTTCCGCGATGAGCCAACTACTTAAATCCGATATGGTTAAAATTATGACAGAATCTAAAATCAGTTTCCTTAGACGAAAAATTGAGCAATTTGAACGTCACGGCACAAAGTTGATCTTCAGCGATGAAGCTGTCGATGAGTTGGCCAATATCGCGATAACCCACCCTTCAGGAGCGCGAGGATTGCGACAACTGATTTCGCAAGCTCTCGCCCCATGGGATTACCAACTAGCCGATCTCGGAGCTAGTGGCATTCGTGAAATTTACTACGATAAAGCATCCATCTATGACGGTAACAAAGCACAAGTCGTCATGGGAGCCCCGTTCCAAGTCTTGCCCACAGTAAATGAAAAAGCTGAATCGTCCGACAAAGAAGAGAGTGACGACTTCTATGTTTTCTGAAAAATAACCGGCTGTTTTGGAGGCAGAGTCTGTTATGTAGTCTCTTTTAAAATTAGCACAAGTCGCTGCAGCAACGCCTCTAGAAGAGACTGTACCTCATCCGCCGGTTGTTAGATCTGGAATACGGGTTTGGTAGGATACTGCGTTGAATCTAATTGAAAAGCATTTCTATCTGACTTCTTTGAATGCGCATTCTTTTGGCATTTTGGAGATGACCTCACGCACCCGTTGTATTGCCTGAAGCCTCGTCTCAACCGGAAATTTATCCCAGTTCAGAAATCCTTCTTCAAGAGTGTTCAAGGCTTTCATCATCAGCCCCTTTGGCTTCAGTGTCTTGGGGTCGAGTTGAAGCATGGCAGGAACCGTGCGTTTACTGGATTTTTCAACCCTGCAATACCGTGATGTCGCTTCTTCCATCGTTGTGACGCCCGCATCGAGTTCTTCAAGCAATTGACTTGCGACTTCATCCCCAGACTCAGCGGCCACCCGCAACCGCATCATGATCTCTTCATCTTTTGGAATGGCAAGTGCCCGAATCGGCAAGCCAAGCAAATTAAGCGCTTCAACCCTGCCCAAGACAAAGCTCAACATCCGCGCCCACTCTACACTATCAGGAGCAGGAAAGTTCTCATCAGATACACCGATTTCCTCTACAAACTCACGTGCACGACTCATCCACCGGTATGCCGTTGTTGATGGCAAGTTCACTTCATCGAGCACCCGATTAAATCCAGACTTCTTCCCATCTGGGACAAGGTCGTTTCTGGTTCCTTGGGATCGATGCTGTAGATTCAGGTAAATCAGATTCAAAGATCCAACCAACACCTCTTTGCAGCCTTTCTTGGTATTATTAATTCCTTCTTTCAGCAAGCGGATCGTGTGCTCAATCAGAACATCAATATTTTGGTTTTTGACCGATGGTTCATCTTCAGGGATAATTTCCAAAGGTATAGGCTGAGACTCAGACTCCGGGGTGATTTCCAAAGGTGCAGGCTGAGGGTCAGACTCCGGGGTGGATGGATTTTCGTTCATAGTTTTGGGTATTTTTGGGTTAATCGGACTGTCGCGTTAGTCACACAGGACCGTCCGGGTAAATGGGTTTAGTAATCCGGCGAGGCAGACGCTTCTTGCCGGGCGACTTCGATTCTTTGTTAGAAACCGTAAGAGCTTTTCTGCGTTTGCACGCAAATCGCCGAAAAAAGCTTAACCCCAAGCCGATGCCATCGACCTTGATCACGGGCTTCTTGCGGGGGCTTCCATCCTTCCTGAGAAGTCTGGTGCCATCCCAGCCCTGGTCGACGCACTGACTCGTGAGCCACAACGCCAAGTCATTTTGTGATAAACCCAACTTTTTGTGCTTTTCCAAGTGGTCATAAACCTTTTCGAGCGCGCGGTCTCTGAGTGCCGGATCTGCTGCCATTTTCAACTTCAAGATCGCCAAGCCACGCTCACTGTGTCCTCCCACCCGCGCTCCCTTGCCGCTGGCCAAATGGGGAGTAAAAGTCAGTTCTTGGAGTTCTGACAGAAACATCGGAGAGAATTCCAAGCGGCGGCATTTCTCTGGATCAAAATTGGCAATGATCATGTGCATGTGCGGTTTTTTCGTGTCGCCTTGGATGACGGCTATCCAACGTTCCGTGCCAAGTTCCGCCGCAAGTAAAGGGGCAGTTTCCTTGAGTAGCCGCTCCGCCTCTTCGCGTCCCTCTTCCTCACAAGGTTCGCAGCTCACAATGACGTGACGACTGCGACGCCCAGAAAGGTATTTGTGGCCGCAGTCAAGCGCGGTCGCCATCAAGGATGCTTTGCGCATGACAATTCCATGCCCTGCAAGATTCCCTCCAATCCAAGAAACCCGATCCGTACATCGGACCTTTTTGGTCCCCGGCTTCATCGCGGAGAACAGATAGTACAACATGAGATAGGTCGCCCGCACTTGACTAGCGAATGTAGCCCGCTTGCCATTGCCATCACGGCGGGAAGTCATCCGCACGATTGCCATGATCGACTTCATGGCGCACCTCCTTCTCGAATCTCCTCAAGCGCAACAATCAGTGCGACTATTTCGGCAACGGGAACCACGGTGGGAACCGCTTCCAAATTACAGATAATACAGTCACAGGCGATGCGGATCCTATATTCTTCGGACACCAAGCGATTCAATGAGATCCGTTCACGCGTAAAGGATAGTGCAAGTCTCACAAATTCGTCTCTTTTTCGCGGCTTGAGAGCCAGCAAAGTATGCGCATGAGAGAGCGCCAATCTGAAGCGATTGGGCTCACAATCGTCGCGTTGTAAGTTACACGCCTGGCTAATCCACCTGCTTAGACGGCGCACCTGCTCAGAAAGCTCGGCGGGAAGCCCCAGATGCAGTGCCTGCCGCAGAATGTTACCAGCCCGTTCCAGTTGCACCGCCGCGGCTAAAAACTCCGCAGCAATGTGGCTGTCCCCGAGGCTTTCAAAGACCGCCACAATAAACGTATGAGCTCGCAAGCGTTCTGGTAACTGCCGCAGGGCTCCAGCGAAACCCTGCGGCAGACCAACCCACAACTGTTTCCGTGGGGCATTGTCCGCGCATAAACTGGATACCCCATCGGCACCCTCGTTCGAAGAAGCCATGTCTGCTCTAGCAACTCCAGCTGTCACATTTTGCAGGAACCCGGGAGGCTGCTGGGTGGGTAGCATGGACCCAGAGGACGAGTCCTCCATCTGTAGGGGTGTAGTACCCGATTCAGGATCAAGGTCCGACCAATCCCATGAATCACCCAACGCGGCCGCCAATTCCGCACGGAATGTGCGGAGCACATCGTCGCCATCGACTTCATGGTTAGCCTGCATTTTTATCTCCTTTCGGACGATCTCTGGGGTTCTTTTTCTCCGATGAGGTGCGGTGAGTTTTTTTGGTAGCGATGCCGTGCTGGGTGAGGATTTCATTCAGCAAATCCGTTTCGGCGAATTTCTCGGCGCCGGCACATTTCCGTGCATACTTCATAGCTGCCGCCAAAAGCTGTGCAGCAGCTCTCGTAGCGATGGATTGAGCAGCCTTTTCCAGAGAGGATTCCGGCAGACCCAAGGGTTTCAAAGATCGCGCTGCCCTGCTCGCTTTGGCATACAGGATCTCGCGGATCTCTTCTTGAAGCGTTTTGGGTTTGGCTTTGATGGGCTGTTGGGATGATGCCGATTGCTCTGCAGATGCAGCGCTAGGGTTGATATCGGAAGACCCACCAGATTTATCGTTCTGATCACGTTTGGGTTCATCGCCAGGAGTGGAATTGGAAGGGTTCATAGTATTGGGGTGTTTTTTGTTTCGGGTTCTGTTTGTATTGGGTTAAAAGCGTTCTGATGAACTCAATTCAGCACATGGCGATGAGAGTTAGGGTTGATCCGCATTTGGCTGGTCGTGATTTTTACGGTAAGCTAGAAAGGCGGCGATATCTGCAGCATGGTAACGAATGATGCGCGGGCCTACTCGCGTGGGTTTTAGGGCACCGCTCGCCTCATACCTTTTGATACTACTGACAGACACATCGAGCGCCTGACGGAGATCATCTCGGGAATAGTATCGGCAAGGTTCTAGATTCATCATCACTTACGAATATAGATCCAGAATAGAACGGTCAATACTAAAATCCAGAATAGTAAAAATATTTTAAAACTAAGCTTGTCTGGCTCATTTAAGACTGCTTCCATCAAGCATGAGCGAGTCAAAACCACTTCATCCCATTCGTAGAATCCGTGAGGCGTTGAAAAATACACCCGAAGAATTGGGCCTACATATGTACGGGTCAGCGGCAGGTTTTGCTAAGCTCGTTGGGAGGTCACCGAGTCTTGTAAGAAACATTGAAAGTGGGTTTACCCCGAAATGGGGCGCTTTTGCTGAGCTCGTTGAGCGTAAAATCAAGGTTTCCCGTGATTGGATGCTGTCGCAACCCGGGGAAAAGGATGTCATACGGCACGTAAACGGTGGGCTTTGGGATCCTTGCAAGCATTTGGATCCACTGGCGGCCAAAGACAAAATGCCGAATTGGCGGGAGGTTCAGCGCCTGCAGCCAGCTGCCGTACCGCGAATGATTGCTGAGTTATTGCATGGCGTATTGGTATTGGAGGCGTCATTGGGGTGGAATATAGAATTAGAGAAGATCGTTTCGCGATTTACAATAGGTGGGCTCTATGATCATCCAGGGATGCAGGCGTTAATTGAACGTCAGGCAAATGAAATCGCGAGTGCTGTTTCCGAGCGGCTCTGGCAGTCACGAAGCGGAGGACCAATCTTACGTGAGGAGTTGGAGCGCCGGATGGGCATCAACCTCGATAATATCACTATCCAAGAGGCCGAACAGATACTTGAAGAACATGGCATGGGATGGATAGAAAGGCTAGACCATCAGCCAGATAGAGGACCCATTTCCAAATCCAAAAAGTTCTATCGAGTTATGAATAATCCAAATCTGCTAGAGTATGGAAATGTTGAAGATGACGATTGAGTGCCAATCACCTTCCGATTTGCCTTTTAGTGTTAGATTTTGAAGGACTGAATTGGCCAACCAGCGAAGATCCTAACCCGGCAGTTACAGAGTTGCGGTGATCCGCATAGATTTCCGCCGTTTGGCTGATATTGGCGTGACGTAGCAAGCGCGATGCGGCGTGAATGCCTGCTTGGTCACAGATGATCGATCCGAATTCCTTGCGCAAAGTGTGTAGGGGCATTCGACTTGTTAGGCCTTTTGATTTTAGCCACATGATCAACTCTTCGTGGGCGCGATTTGCACGATAATACACTTTGTCAGTTCCTTCTCTCGGCGCACACCCTCGAGCCACAAACTCATCCTTGGTGCTTGATTTCCATGTCTTGAGAAGATCCATGATCACTGGATCTAATGGGACTTTGCCGGTCGAATCGGCTTTTAATTCGTGGACATCGGTAGTTTCAATCCAGACGCAATTCGCAGTGAAGTCGATTTGCGACCATAGCAGGGAATCGATCTCGCCACGACGTAGTCCGGCGCATAATCCAAGAACAAGGACTTTGAATGCTTCTCGTTTGCGGAACACACTGAGTTCGGCACGTATCCGTTCCGCTGGAGTTGCTTCGGGGGCATTGCCTTTTTGGCCGGCACGAATCCAAGCCGCTTGAATCTCTGATTCGGTGGTAGCCATGGCCAACTCCCGACTCCCAGCTATTAGCAGTTCTTCGGGTGAGGCGATTTGTGATCGGTATTTATTTTTGGCTTCTTCCAACAAGCTAATCGTTGAGAAGGGAATGGGGTCTGGCAATTTTACGTTGGGAATTTTCGTGCGAACATCACTCGCAAAGATGGCTTTGCCAGCGCGAATGCAAGAATTCGCGCTTCGTGTCGACGACATGAGTTTTTTCGGATTGTATTGATGCTTCGCCAAATATGTCTTGCGCCATTTAGTGAGATTCTCCTCTGTAAAATTTCGCAATGGCGTGGCATCGACAAGCTGTTGCCACACGGCCGCTCCTCCGTCGACATAGTCGAATTTACTGAGTTTTTTCGAAACTCTCGGTTTACGCTTCTTTTCCTTCGAATTGGACTTGTCTGGCTTGTCCGGCATTTGGGGAGGATTGAGAAAAGCAGCGATCGTTCGGACCTTGGTGGTATAAATTCTAAGCGTGCGCGGTTTAATTTCCCCATGAGCCTCCACTTCCGCGAGATAATCACCTAGCGTAAGGGTAATTTTCGGCTTGGGTGTTTCTCCTCTGAACAATTGTAAGCCCTGCTCCCAGCCATTCAAGCGAACGATTGCATCCAGTTCTTTTGCTGCCTTGGCCGCAGGCCTTATGGAAGTGGCTTGGAGGCTTACGCCTCGGCGCTCGCCGTGAGCCTGAATCTTGACGTGATAGTTGCCGTTCATCTTGGCACCGCCGCTTACATTTCGGAATGCAGGCTGGTATACGCGCTGTTCCCAGAAGCGAATGTCATTGCGCGAGAATTTGGTGGGTTTCTTTTGTGTCATGGTTGTACTGTGCCGTTCCTGTGCCACTTTTCGCATGGTTCAATGGTGGCCACAAGAATTTTCTACGGATCAAAATTAATTATAACTATATGAAATTAAGCGATATATAGCTCTTATGAGTTGTTATGGACTCTCTTGAACTTTTCCGAACCAAAGGACTCATAAGCCTTTGGTCGGCGGTTCAAATCCGCCCCCTGCCACCATTCTTCGCTTCAGTTCCTGAAGCTACGAATGGCGAGCCATAGGAAAGACGAAGGAAGCGAAGAATGCCCTTCGTAGCTTTAGCGAAGTAGGGCTGACCTGAATTATAACAAAGCCCGCATCCCTTGTCATAAAGATCTAAACGGAGGAGGGGAGTTCGCGGAGGAAACGGAGGAAGAGGTTTTTGAATCCGATTTGCCATTCATAGCTGAATGGTGCGTATTCCAACTTCAAAAATTATCATTCATCATTTGGAAATTAATTCTGATCAACCCACCTCTTTTCAGTTTCCTCCGTTATCTCCGACCCTCCGTTTTAAAAAATCCCCCGAAAAATAAAGACTTCTAAGATGTCAATGAGGCCAAACCCGCCATTCGTGATTTTTTTCAGAAAAAAACTTAAAAAGGTCTTGTCAGATTGATTCGAATGAATAGAGTCCCGCCCCCCACAGCGAGGCTGACCGGCGCAGAAAAAGCCGCAAATCAGCCACAATACAGGGAAATTATCGGGTGCAGCTCCGGAAAAAAGCGATTACGGGTTATTAAAACCCCGTCTTCGTGCCGGTTTGTCCCAACAACTCTTTTTAAAGACAAATCCAGAAACACGAAGGAAATCATGCC
>JANOKJ010000053.1:0-26092 GCA_031419275.1 Akkermansiaceae bacterium
AGAGGAGGAGAAAGAATATCAATTAAATCCAGAACTCCTCATCTCCCCATCCTCCTCCCTCCTTGTAGAATAAGCACGATTCAACAAAAGATTATGCAAACTATCAGACCCCAAACAAACCTTTCTGGTCAATCCCCTCGGAAATCACTTCCAGCTTCCATTGCCTGTCCACATTGAGTCGCACCGTGGCGAGATGTTTGTGATACCATTGATCTGGGGAAATCATCGAAAGCAGCTTACGACCACGGACCTCATAGAGATGGTAGGTTTGACCAATGATAGGCTCAAAGTTGATATCCGCCTCATAGATGAGCTTGTTCCAATTAAAATGATCGATCGCCGCCAGATAGGTCTCACGGATTTCCGTCAATTTCTGCTGTAACTCCCTTTCTACCTCCGAAATGCCGCGTGTTTTGAACGAACTGAGATCGGTCGGGACAATCCTTGGGCTCAAGGTTGAAACCGGATACGGCATGAAAGCCTGGGAAATTTTTTCTGAGGACATGTGTTACTAATGAAAAGTTCCCATCCATCGGCGAGGAAATTCAACTACGCAACAAAAAAGCCGAACAGCCCGAAAGCTGCCCGGCTAATGATTGTGGTAGATTAATACGCGGGTTGAATAATTGTTGGATCGGTGCTAGCTCCCCAAACGGTGCCTGCTCCTGAGTCCAGCAATTTCTTGCCACCACCCAAGGAAACTTCGCCGTCTTTGCTGATGGGCAGAGCTGCTGCGCTATTGTCCATTCTGAGGCAAACCGCTTTTTTATCAAACGGATCTAAGCTGAATTTACCAGAGTCATCCAGAGGAGTCACCGCCGAGATGCGAGATGGGCTGCCTGCGGTGCTAAGACCCTTATCGTTGTTCATGATGTAACCGAAGCCGTTTTCACCTGCCTCGAGCGTTTTCTCTGCAGTCGCACCGTCAGGTTTCTTGGTAAAACCAGTCTTTGCATAGAACATTGCCTCCGACTCTGTTACACCGGCAACGAAAAGCTGACGGAAGAATCCGTTCGAGCTATCTGTAGCGGCTGTGACATCGCTATCCTCGTTGTTTTCCTCAACGGAAGTTTGGGTGTCTGAGTCTGGATATGAACCGTATTCTTCTTGGAATGAGAAGAACGCGATACCAATTTGCTTGGCATTGTTGATAGCCTCGATGCGATCAGCTTTCTTAATTTGGCTCATAATCATGGGAGCTGAGAGAGCTGCCAAGGAAGCAATGATTGCGATAACAACGAGTAGCTCCACCAAGGTGAAGCCGCGTTTATGGATTGAATTAGTTTTCATGGTTTTTATTTGGATTGGGTTTCTATGGTGGGCAATTGCCCGTTTATTATATTACATCAGTCGAAAATGTTCCGTCAGATGTTCTTTTAGACTATGAAATCCAGATGGTGTTGCAAGCTATATTTAGCCCGCTAAAGCAATTTTGGCCAAGTCATGGAGCTTCAGATTCATTGATATCTTGCTCCTCACCGGCCTCTAGCTTCCGGAGAGTTGCTAATTCGTTTTGGGTGATGGGGTATGGCCCTGAAAATTCGATTTTCTGGGCCGATCCGGCCATACTGCGGCAGGCAAAAGCCTCGCGCTTTTTCGGATAATAGAGGATGAAATAGCGGTCCCCCGAGTTGGTGGTTTCAGCGTAATATCTTGGCTGGCCCTTGCGCTCGATAAACACGGCTAAATCGGGATAACGCTCGGATAAGGCTTGCAGCCTCTGATAACCGAACGTCGTTGGATTTTCCCTGACCAGCATGATGTGATCATGCGCCGCTCCGGCGGTTTGATATAGATATCCAGTATTTTCTAGTGATCCGCAGGAACTCATCCCTGCAACCATGATACAGGGAAAAGCAGCGAACAAAATATGATGGCGTAACATGATTTAACGATTCGAGACTGGATTGGCATTCCGATCTCTTTGAATGAGTCCGTGGATTTTTTGGATATTTGGCCTAACTCCCTCGGAATCGATAAATATTGCCGTTTCCAATGGGATAAGAAATTCAACGGCTGAATTAACGCCAATCAAATTTCCATAGGCATCAATGACAGGCCCACCACTATCTCCCGGCTCGAGGGGGATATCCATTTTAAATGCGCGACTTCGAGTTAGCAGGCTTTCGGGCAGCAGAGTTGTTCTCAAAGTCCCATGCGATGATTTAGTCCCTGTGGCCATTCCGCCATGAATGATAGGCAGCCCAGAAGTGATACGCTTGCCCGGTGATGACCATTGGTAGTAATATGGTGTTTTGTTAGGAATGTGCAAAATGGCCATATCATCAGCGGCTGAACGCCAAACCACCCTTGCCCTGGCGGTCGTGATTTTTCCCCCATTTGCATAGATGATGAAAACATTTTTATTCGGAGCACCGGCTAGCACATGATCCGCAGTTAGAAAATAGCCGTCCTCTGTAATCGGAGCAGCGGAGCCGCCATCCGCATCTTGAGGGGCATTTGCGATGGCAAATTTATGGTTCACCCAACCACCCAGTTCCTTGCGCTCTGTGACAACCACTGCGGAAATCCGCTCCCTAAGAATTTGGCGTGTTGTCTTATCAGGAATCTGAAAGCTTACTTGAGGAGGTGCCGTGATTGAGCATGCCGCGCACGCAACAGTAAAAAACATCACAGCTAATTTTAGCAACCCATCATTCATCCGGCCATATCAGAGCATAAGCACTCACTCAAGTCACATAAGTTTTTAGAAATCGCAAAGGATTGCAGTCAATGCCTTACGAAAGGGTGCAGCTAGAGGCAAATCATTGAGTCGATCTAAATCAGTCCATTCATCTCCTAGCATTGCGACGAAGAGGCGATCTTGCTCATTCAGAAACACTTTCAGTGAAACGCGGTAACGCGTAATCGCATAGGTCGCTTCATAAATTTTTTCTAATCCCAGGCATTCCGAGCTGGATCTCAGAGGTAATTTCCATAACCCATTTCGGCGTTTTCCTGATTCCTGATGAAGCAGGATTCTCCCTGCTGAATCCCTGCAAAAGATCGCGTATTCATCGATCCCGGTGATGACCACGGCAGGTTTTTTATTTGGGAGTTTTTCGGGTTCGGTGCACTCGCAATACGAGGAAACGGGACATAATTCACAGGCGGGACGACCTGGGCGGCATATTGTCTGGCCTAACTCCATCATCGCGTGATGGTGAATGTCTGGGCTTATTGGATCACATAACTCCAGCGCCCATCCGCGATGTTTCTGAATCACTGCTTGTTCATCAATTGGCAACGCATCTGCCATCAGTCGTGAAAAAATGCGCGAAACGTTACCGTCGACCAATCCTGATGGTTTTCCGAAGGCAAACGCCATCAAAGCTGCCGCAGTATATGGCCCGATGCCGGGCAGATCGAGCAACGCTCTCTCGTCTTGCGGAAATTTTCCGTCGTGATTTGTTAGGATCGCTCTGGCGGTTTCCCTGAGCATCCGCGCTCTGCGGTAATAACCCAAACCTTCCCATGCTTTCAACAGGCTCTGGTCATCCGCCCTGGCTAAACTCGTTAAATCGGGAAATTTTTCGAGAAACCTAGTGTAATAACCTTTTCCAAGAACCGTCGCAATCTGCGTCTGCTGCAACATCATTTCTGAGACGAGAATTGGATAAGGCTCACGAGTTCTTCGCCACGGATAATCTTTTCCAACCTGCCCGAACCAATCCGCAAGCGCTTTACGAAACTTCGTTTTTGAAGCGAGCGGGGATGCTTTGAAGCGCGGCTTCGGCCTGTCCATCAGCGTTTTTTACGAAGGCGTTTTCCTGTAAGGCGAGTGGCGATAAGGTTTGGACAGCGTCCGTTTACCCTAAGTTGCTCACAGTTCGCCTCGATTTTGATTGATTGGCGGACGGTTTTGAAACCCAAGCCCCGACTCAACGAGTCCATTTGCATATCGACCTTTTCATCCTCAAACTCGACCACTTTTCCACAATCGATACATACTAAATGATTATGCGAGGGTTTGTTCAGGAAATTAGGATCGTAGGTCACTTGGTTCTCTCCTAGATCGATTTGACGCAAAAGATCCGCTTCCACCAACAGCCCAAGAGTCCGGTAAACCGTGGCTCGCGAGGTCTCAGAATCCACTTTTCGGACGCGGTCGAACAGCTCCTCCGCCGTGAAATGCTCATCCCTGGAGAACACGACGCTCACGATCTGCTCGCGCTGCATCGTTCTGCGTAGTCCTTTTCGGCGGATAAACTCATCCAGCCTCTGCCTAATTTCAGCATCCATAGGCGTGATCCTTAACTTTCAGCCGTGAAATGTAAACCCTGTGAATGGGTTACATCACCGATTCTGACATTGCGCATTTCGGGATCCCGCGTCATGTTTCCATCAGGAATTTTTCTAGGCATTTTACATGAATAACCACAGCGACACGCCGTCCAACCCTGAGCCAGATCCTATCGGATCGCTGAGTGAGGATGGAAACGATCCAAACGAAGACTTCCGATGGGTCGCCCTGGCACAGAAAGGTGACATGAACGCCTTCAATCAACTTGTCATCCGCCACCAAGGAAAAATTTACGCAATGATACGAAACATGGTCAGAAACGATGCAGATGCCTGGGATTTATCTCAGGACGTCTTCATCAAGGCATGGAGGGCGCTTCCAAGCTTTGAGTCCCGTTCCCGCTTCTCTACCTGGCTATTCCGGATTTCTCACAACGTCGTTTACGATTGGGTTCGTAAAAGGAAAATCGAAAGCAGCGGCGAGCTAAATGACGAAATTTTTGATCGGGACCGCATTGACCTATCCGCTCGGACCGCTCCGGCTCTCATCGAATCTCCCGATGAAGCCCTTTCCAATTCCGAGCTCCGCATCAAAATTAGCGCAGCTTTGGAAAAGATCAGCCCCGAACATCGCGAGGTCGTGATACTCAAAGACGTTCAAGGCCTTTCCTATAAAGAAATCGCTGAAGTCATGGAATGCACCCTCGGCACTGTGATGAGCCGCTTATTTTACGCCCGTCAGAAACTCCAAACCTTACTCAAAGATGAATACGAATCCCGATGAAACCAAACTAGCCATGTGGCTGGATGATGAACTCGCCGGCACAGAACTCGCTGAGATGAATACGTGGGCAGCAGCTCACCCAGAACATTTGGCAACTCGCGACGAACTTCGGAAATTCCGAAACATGCTCACCCAGAACGTTCCCGCCAGCGAGGAGCCTCCATACCCGGATTTTTTCCTCACTCGCATCAACCAAGGCATCCGCGAACTCGAAACCAAACCCGCAGCTGCCATTCAGTCCAGCAATCGCTCTTTTTGGAAATCGTGGTTCATGCCGCTTACTGCCTGCGCCGGCATGGTGCTGGCTTTTACCATCGGCAAACAAAGCGGCACCAAAGAAGCGCCCATTGTTATCGATGAATCATCGAAATCTGTTACCACGCCCTTGGTCTACACCCCCGAAGCTGGCGTGTTTGCCGAGTGGATTCCAGCAGCGCAAGCCAACGCATCTGTCATTTTGCTGAAAGGAGTGACTGCCATCCCAGACTCCACTGATTTCTCCGAAACGGTCTACGTTCCGACCGCAAGAGAATCCGATCGCACCGCCACTTTGGAGCCAGACTCCACCGAAAACTCAACTCGATGAAATCTTTTCACTCAATTCTTCATCGTCTGTTTGCCATGGCTCTCCTTGTGATCGCCTCCAATACGTCGCATGCTCAAGAAGATCCAGGCGGCGCAAAAATTGGCACCTTAAAAGTGTCAGTATATTACGCAACGAATGGCGATCCGTCTGCTGCTGGAGAACGCACTGAAAAGATTTCAGAAGCCACTAAAACAAGTCTCAGCGCGACCGAAGGCTTGCGATTTACTAACTACCTAGCCATGGGCGCAGACACGAAACCCATCTTCAAATCCTACGAAAACTGGGCACAACCACTCAAACCCGCTGATGAAATTCTCATCCGTTTCGAGACGCGCTTGGAACACACCGAAAGTGAAATGCCTCTGAACTTGGATCTTTGGCTGAGCCGGAAAAAAGTCCTCAAATCGGATATCACGCTCAAACACGGACAACCTCTCTATATTCTCGGTCCCGAATGGAGAGGCGGACACTTAATCATCGCTGTTGAGCTTGCACCAAAATAGTCCAAGATTTAGAAATCATGAAACTTTTATCGCTTATCTTTCTCGCTCTTTGCGTAGCTCTACAGGCTGGGGATTTGAAATTTGAAAAAGACCTTCACGAAGCGAATGCCAGCCTCAAGGACGAAGAAGTCACGCGAGATTTCAAATTCACCAACACTGGTGACAAAACGATCAAAATCCGCGGCGCGGATGCAGGCTGCAGTTGCGTGGCTGTTGAATTCTTAAACGGCAAATCCACCTACGCAGCCGGTGAATCCGGCGTCATGCGCGTCGCTTACAAAATGGAAAACATCCAAGGCGTCATCGATAAAACCGTTCTCATTTGGCTCGAAGGTGATTCAGATGAAAATCCCTCCTCAAAAGTCACCCTGCGCATACACATCCCTACCGCCATCTCCCTCGAACCTAAAACCCTTAGTTGGGACCTCAATTCTAAGCCCGAAGCTAAATCTATACGGGTCAAAATTGATTATGAGAAACCCGTGAAGATCACATCAGTCACTTTCACCAGTGAAAATTTCTCATCCGAAATCGTAACCGTCGAAGAAGGAAAATCCTACGATGTCCGCGTAACTCCGAAAAGCACGGCGTCAGGAGAGTTTTCCATGGTTGGAATCAAGACCGATATCGAGCTCGAAAAATACCGTTCTCAACAAGCTTTCGCTAGGATCGTCAAGCCATGAAATCGGTTCTCCAAATCGCGATTCTACTCGCGATCTCGGCATCCGCCGCCAGCGTCAGTTGGCTAACAAGAGATACGACCCAAAAACCCATCCCTGTTCCTCTCTGCGATTCCTCCTTACTCAAAGAAGGCGAAATCTGCTTCCATCAGGTTCCTGAAAACGTGCTTTGGATCGATGCCAGAACTCGCGAAGAATGGGAGAAAGATGGTTATCCAAATTCGATTTTATGGAACCTAGATCCAAAAGAAGACGCCAATAAAATGGAAGCCAATGCGGTGTTTAAAATCGCTGAAAGCAAATTTGTCGTCGTTTACTGCACCAGCCAAGCTTGTGGCACGAGCAAAGAAATCGCTAATAAAATTCGCAAACTGGATTTTGGAACGGAGGTCAAAACCCTGCATGGAGGTTATCCTTCTTTAGTTTTCAAAAAACAAGGTGATGGATCATCAAACCCATCACCTTGATAAAATGTTAGAAAAGCGTTAAGAGTTTTTAGAACTCAAAAGAAGCTCCAACATAAAAATTTCTGCCGTTAGCTGGATCAATCCCGTCCGAGCGGACGCGACTAAAGTAACTTTCATCGAAGATGTTGTTGATTCCCGCGAGCAGGCGGACATTTTTATGAACTTTCACCTCTGCTGTTAGATCCCATACCATGTAAGCGGGCACTTGGCGTGCGAGAGTGTTCGTGTCATCAGCGTAATGACCATCCACAAAGGATCCTCCAAAGGTGACTTTTGCACGGTCGTTGTATGCGTAATTGAGTCCCGTCCGGAATATATAACTTGGCGCGTATTGAGGGGTGAGTCCGTCATTTGGTCCATCAGTGAATTCCGCATCAAGCAGTGTCGCATTGATGTAAAAATCAAGCTGACCATAGGTTTCTGAAAGGCTAGCCAGTTTTGTGATATCGAAAATAGCCGACACATCCACGCCTTTGTGAATCGCATCACCCACGTTTTGGAAAACGGTATCCGGACCAACAAGAACTGAGCCGATTTGGTCTTCAAACGAGAGCAGGAACACACTGGCATCAAGAGTGAGCCAATCGATCGCACGGGTTTTGTAACCCAACTCGTATTCAATCGATTTACCTTCCTCGAGATCGCCGTTCACTAGTTGGAGCGGGCCCGTCGGAACAGCTTCAGAGAAAACCTGAGGACGATATCCTTGGGAAATATTTCCATAGATCGTTGACTCTTCCTGGATCGCGTATTCCGCACCAAGCCCACCAAGGAAAACATGATCCGTATCTTCTTTCGTGCGCAATGGATCACCAGAATCGAGATTCAGCGTCTCATTCACTTTTTGTTTAAAGTTTTCAACACGCAGAGCCGGCGTGATAGAAAACTTTCCAAAGGTGAATTTGTTCTCCACAAAAACCGGAGCGTATAACACTTCTCGATCCGAGGCTCGGCGCAGCGCTCCGGAGCTTGCGTTCGGCGTAGCGCCAAGCTCGTCAGTGCGCGGCGAATCCGTGTGATAAAGTTGGATTCCCGTCGAGAAGGTATGCGGAGTATCGCCGCCATTGCCCCAGTTCAAGCGATATCTTGTGTCCAGTCCAACAGTCTCAAACTGTTGGGTTTCAATGGAATTATCAGGACCGACTGCCGGAGTGCCGAAGCCGCCGCCGCGCTGACGCGCACTGTAGCGGGTGTAGTCCGTCCACCACAAAGTACTGGTAAACACGGAGTCCGATGTTGGTTCGACTTCATATCCAATCGACATGAAATCCCTATCCAGTTCTAAGCGATCAAATAAGCGCGTTGCGGTAAGATCTCCCAATCCAAAATTTGCAGATGTTAGACCACCTGGCTCACCGTGCTCCTCATGGTATGTGGAAGCATTGAAAGTGAATTTCCCCGCCGTCTCGGTTTCGTAAATGAGTTTCAACGCCAAGTTATCAAGAGCGAAATCGCTGTTAGCCGAGCGGAAACCATCTCCTTCGCGATGGTTGTAGTAAACATAGTAACCCAAATTTCCAACGGTGCCATCGGCGGAACTGAACGTGGAATAGAGATCGTCACTACCGACGATGTGTTGGGTACGCAGGGAAAATTCACGGTCTTTGCGCGGCACGTGAGTCACATAGTTCAAAGCACCACCCGGCTGTGGTCCGTACAGCAAGGCTGCTCCACCATGCACAAAATCCACACGATCCACCGTATCGAGTGGCGGCGTGTAATAAGCTTCCGGATATCCAAACTGATCCGCGTGAATCGGAATCCCATCCTGAAGCACTTGCGTGAACTGCGCACGATGTGGATTCAATCCACGGTAACCAATACTCACCAACGGAGATGACTCCTCCGAAATCAAAAGACTCGGCGTCTGCGACAACAACTGGCGATAATTGTTGTTCACGATCTTTACTTGCGCATCCGTATCGAGAATCGCGGTTTTCTTACCCGAAAAAATCGTCGTTCCAACCACATCCGGCAACCAGCCCTGCTGTGACAACGAATCCGACTCGGATTCAGCTTTGATAACCGTGCTCTCCAGAGTTTCTACCGCGTCTTGTCCGGTCGCCATTCCCTGAAGCGCCAATCCTACAATCACTGTCCTGCTCATCCATGCGCAGCGACTCCGTCTGTTTTTGTTCCGTTTCATATCTTTTTTATCTTTAATGAGACTCAGTCTCATTTGCTCGGGGTTTTGATGTCATGAACTAAAGTAGGCGTCAAAGAAAAAAAATTGGAATTTTCCCAGTAGAGTCACACGGACGATCGATCGCCCAGCTCCATTGCAAAATCTTCTCCTGATTTCTCTCAAACCTCATAACTCATGAACCATAAAATATTGTTACTGTTATCCCTCGTCACTTCCCTTGCCCACCAAGCCTTCGCTGAGGGCGGGCAACACCTCTTCGTGCTTTCCGGGCAATCCAACATGACTCCGTCTTTGTCCGCGAGCTTCGCGCAATCGGTGGAAAAAGTCTTCGGTAAGGACAAGGTCATCGTCGTGAGGGTTGGTTGGCCGAGCCAACCCATCAAGATGTGGTACAAGGCTTGGGCTCCGCCTGAGGGCATGCAGGATCCGTCGCCGGACAAAAACGGATCCACCTATGACACCCTGATCAAAAGCACTCAAAAAACGATTTCCGGAAAGCAGATAGATAGCGTCACTTACATCTGGATGCAGGGCGAAGAGGACGCGCGGATGGGTTGGGGTAGTGTGTATGAAAAAAGTTTTAACGGTGTTCTCGATCAACTGAAGCAGGATCTTAAAGTGACCAAAATCAACTACGTGGTGGGTCGGATCAATGATTATTGGACCACTGACAAAGGATTGAAGGACGGAGATCTGATGCGTTCCACACTCGTAAAATTGGGTGAAGCCGGTCCCAATGCCGCCTGGATCAATACCGATGACCTCAACAAAGGCGTCAATCCTTGGGGCGGGTATGATGAGTGCGACGGCCATTTCCCACCACAAGGCTACCGAGTGATCGGCCAGCGCTTTGCGAAAAAAGCCTGCCTTCTCATCGATCCGAATATGAAGTTGGACGAAAGTGTTTTTACAGAGGCGTTCTTCGATTCCGCTGAACAAGTGAAATCGCACGCTGCGATAAGCAAATCCATTACCGTCAAATCCTCCGACATCAAGCCGGGTGAGAAAAAGCCGGGCGCGGAAGTTTTGTTAGACGGCCGCTTTGCCAGCCCCGAAGCGGCCGACAAAGGATGGATCACTTTCCCTGCGAACGACCCATCGGTTGAGTTGGTGGTCGATCTCGGCGAGGTCATGCCGATTGATTCCACTTCTGTTAATTTGCTGGCGAGTCCGGGTGTCACGGCATTCCCGAAGAAAATCACCTTCTCCATTTCCGAAGACGGTCAGACCTACAAAGTCCTCAACTCCCGGCACAACAGCGTGGCGTTCACAAATTCCAAGAGTGCAAAAGCCGCGTTCGATGACAAGACCCGCAAACCCCGGGGCGTGCTGGTATTGACGGATGAAGCACAGACACCCGCCCGCTACATCAAGATCGAGATCGCAGCTGCGGAGGAAAAAGTGATGCTGGATGAAGTGATCGTTAATCCGAAAGGTTAGAACTTACGATCAAATCATAGTAAGCACTTTCTCCACGATCCGTTTTGGGTTCGGGAGTTGCTCGTTTTCGATGTGTGGAGAATAGATCGCTGGGGCGTCGATGGTGCAGACTCGTTTGATGGGTCCATCGAGCTCGTCGAAGGCGTGTTCTTGGATGAGATGGGAAACCATCGCGGAGACACCGCCGAAAGGTTTGGATTCATCGACGAGAAGCACACGGTGAGTCTTGGCGACCGTAGCGAGGATCGCATCGACATCGAGCGGACGGATCGAGCGGAGGTCGAGGACTTCGGCGCTGATGCCGTGTTCGGCTTGCAGGGTTTCTGCAGCGGCGAGCGCATGAATCACCGAACGGCCATGAGCGATGAGGGAAATGTCTTTGCCTTCGCGTTTGATATCGGCTTTGCCGAGAGGAATCACGAAATCACCATCGGCGGGATCCGGGACTTCGCCGACGTTTCCGTAAAGCAAGGTGTTCTCCATGAAATAGACCGGATCGTTATCACGGATGGCGGCTTTGATCAGGCCTTTGGCATCGGCCGGAGTGGCGGGTGCACAGACCTTCAAGCCTGGGAACGCTGCGAACAAACCTTCTGGGATGTGGGAATGTGTTGCGCCGACGTTGGTGCCGCCGTTGGCCGGACCGCGCACCACGATGGGGCAGTTGCAGAGACCACCAGACATGTATCGAACGCAGGCGGCGTTGTTGACGAGTTGATCGAAGGCCACCGAGTGGAAAGACCAGAACATCAGCTCCATCACTGGACGCACGCCGAGCATGGAAGCGCCGATGCCCATTCCGATAAAGCCAGCTTCAGAAATTGGCGTGTCTACAATGCGTTTGTCGCCCCATTTTGCCCAAAGGCCTTCGGTGACTTTATAGGCACCGTTGTATTGGGCAACTTCCTCGCCCATCAGGACGACGTTTTCATCGCGGGCGAGTTCTTCATCGAGTCCTTCACGGAGGGCTTCACGGTAAGTCAGAGTGCGCATTTTAGAAAAGAGATTGGAGATTGGGAAATTGGATATTGAGTGCGAAGATATTAGGCGAAGAAGTGATGGCCGATTTTCGAAGCTTCGGTTTGGTTGTCGGTTTCCCAATACACATCGGTGGAAATGTCTGCGAAGGTTGGAGCTGGCGAATCCTCGGCGAATTGAACCGAAGCCTCGGCTTCTGCTTTTGCTTCTTTCGTGATATTCGCAATCAATTCATCATTAAGAATGCCCTCTTCTAGCAGTTTACGGCGGAAAACATTGATCGGATCATGGTTATCCTTATACGCTTGGATTTCCTCCGGTGTGCGATATCCCCCTTTGTGTTTGGAGTCGGCAACTGAGTGGCCGTAATAGCGGTAGGTATCGATTTCAAGAACGGTCGGCTTGTGCTCTTTGCGAGCGCGCTCCATGGCGATGTGGGTTTTCGCACGGACTTCGTAGATATCCGAGCCGTTGATCACATCCCATTCGATCGCGTAAGCTTCGGCGCGTTGGGCGAGGCAACCGGTGTAAGAAGAGGAACGTTTCTGCGAAGTGCCCATCGAGTAACCGTTGTTTTCAATAACGTAAACCACCGGGATTTCGAAGAGTGCGGCGATATTGAGTGATTCATGGAAAGCACCTTGGTTGACCGCGCCATCGCCGAGGTAGCAAAGGCAGCAACCTTCTCTGCCGAGATATTTCAAGCCGTAAGCGAGACCGAGGCCGAGCGGGGTTTGACCAGCAACAATCCCGTGGCCGCCCCAGAAATTTTTATCAGGCGCAAAAAAGTGCATCGAGCCGCCTTTTCCTTTCGAACAGCCTGTTTGTTTTCCGAACATTTCCGCCATGCACTCGTTCATCGACATGCCGGAAGCCAGCGCGTGGGCGTGGCAACGATACGCGGTGATGGAGTGGTCGTGTTCACCACTTAACGAGAGTGTTCCGACTGCGACGGATTCCTGGCCGACATAAACGTGTAGGAACCCACCGATTTTGGCGGCATTATAACTTTTCAGCGCGGCCATTTCGAACGCTCGTATCTTTACCATCTGAGTGTAGAGCTCAATTTTTCTCTCAGGCGTCAGAGATTGGTTGATGGGCGATGATGCGAAATTAAGGTCGGACATGTGGAACGTTCAGTTGGTGAAATCGGTTGCTGCGTAAAGGTAGCTGGGACTGGCGGCAAGTTTTATCTCGCTGGGCTCTCTGTAGGAGCAGACGAAAAGCTTGGAAGCGTAAAACGTGCCGAAAGAAAAATCGCGGTGAAAATGAGATTCGCGCCAACCATATTGCGCAAGAACACCCATGATGGAACCGGACTTCCGACTGGACCGGTCCAGAGAGATTGCACCACGCCTTCAAAAGTTTTCGGATACATCGGGCTGCCGATCCATGCGGCGAGGTTGGTAATGAGGTGGAAGATCAGCGCGGCAACCACTGCACCAGCGAGTGTGGTTCCGATGTGTTTCGGTGCCATCGATTTCCCAAAAAAGAACACCACGACAAATGCCACAGCTGTGGTGATGAACTCCGCAGGTTCGAGAAAATGAGGATTTCCAGTAATGATCGCGTTTACCGGATAAGTCACAAGCCATGCGGCAGCAGGAATTGCCCAACCTTTCCATCCACTCGCCATGATCGCACCACAGAAGAACAAAGCGGCAAGCGGTTGAAAATTCGGCAGGGTTTCTGGAAACGCGCTGCCGATGCAGCGGAAGATAATCACCAATAATGTAAACAAGGCCAAAGGCAGAAAGCGGTTCATGCGGGAAAATAGTCAGCAAGCAGCCTCGGGGGCGAGGCGAAATTTCTACGGATTGCAATTTATTGAGCGGAGTTTCCAAAAACCACAAAATGTGGGGTATTCCAGATATACACCCACATCTTGTGATCCTTCCGAAAGATTTCTGGAAATCTCGTGACTGAAAGCTTGCCAAGACAAGGTGAAAAAAGAAACTCGTCGCAAGACACATACATGTCGTTCCACTTATGAAGTTCAGTATCTCCAAAGAAGTATTCCTGGAAGGTTTGCAAAAAGTTCAGCACGTGGTGAGTTCCCGGACCACCCTGCCAATCCTTTCCAACGTTCTACTCGTCGCAAAAGGTGGCCGTTTGGTTTTCACCACGACCGACCTTGATGTAGGCATCACCGGCTCGGTTGAAGCATCCATCGACAAAGAAGGTGCAACGACACTTCCAGCCAAACGCCTGGTTAGCATCGTCAGAGAACTTCCATCAAGTGAAGTCGAAGTCACAGTCGATTCGAAAAACTACGCAACGATCAAAAGCGGCGCATCTACTTTCAAGATCATCGGCCTCAGTGATTCAGAGTTCCCACCGCTTCCAAACTTCGAAGGCGCAAAAACATTCAAAATTCCACAAGTCGAATTGAAGAACGGCTTGAAGAAAACTTCATTCGCCATCTCCACCGATGAAACACGCTACGTGCTCAACGGAATCTTCGCATCTTTCCGCGAAGGCAAACTTGCTTTGGTCGCAACCGATGGCCGCCGCTTGGCAATGGCCGATATGGATCTTGAGTTTCCAGCTTCGCACGAAACCGATGTGATCATTCCTTCCAAAGCCGTTCAAGAAATCCAGCGTTTGTTAGGAGATTCCGGTGAGGTTGAAGTGAAACTCAGCGACAGCCAAATTTCCTTCACCGTCGGAGATACCTTACTTGCCAGCAAACTCATCGAAGGCAACTACCCGAACTACCGCCAAGTCATTCCTGGAGATAGCAACGAGCGCGTAGTGATCTCCCGCGAGCAACTTCTCGAAACCGTTCGCCGCGTTTCCCTACTCTCTTCCGATAAATCGAATTCCGTGAAATTGATTTTCTCGGAAAACCAAATCGAAGTTTCCGCAAACTCACCCGATGTCGGTGAAGCCCAGGAAACCCTCGAAGTCATCTACGGTGGACCGGACATGCAAATCGCTTTCAATCCTGAATTCCTACAAGCTCCGCTTCGCGCACTCGACACCGACAACATCTATCTCGATCTGATCGATGAGATGAGCCCCGGCGTCATCCGCATCGAAGGTTCTTTCCTCTACGTCCTCATGCCGATGCGCGTGACCAACTAATCCTAAAGCCATGGGAAGAGCGTTTGAGTGCAGACGACGGGCGAAAGAGTCGCGTTGGGCGACCATGTCGAAGATTTTCCCTAAACTGGCGAAGTCGATCACGCTTGCCGCGAAAAACGGTGGGCCGGATCCAGAATCCAACGCACCACTCCGCGTAGCGATCCAAAATGCGAAAGCCGCAAACCTTTCCAAAGATAACATCGAAAACGCGATCAAACGCGCCGCTGGCAAAGACGCTTCCGAAATCACCGAAGTGTTCTACGAAGCCAAAGGCCCACATGGCTCTTTATTCTACATCGAATGCGCAACCGATAACACGAATCGCTCAGTCGGAAATCTCAAAGTCATCCTCGGCAAAAACGGCGGCGAAATCGCTCCCAGCGGCGCATTGAATTTCATGTTCGTTCGCAAAACCGTAATCGAGTTTCCCGTTCCAGCCGACAGGGATCTCGAAGAGCTGGAACTCGAACTCATCGATTCCGGTCTCGAAGAACTCTCGGTCGATGACGGCGTCGTCACTCTTTTTGGCGCATACACTTCTTTCGCCAGCCTGACCTCAGCTCTTGAAGCGCAGGGAATCGCCGCCACCAAATCGGGCCTCCAACGCGTGCCGACTCAACCCATCGAACTCACCGAAGCTCAAATGGAAGATGTCGAAAACCTGTTAGACAAAATCGAAGACGACGATGATGTCCAAGTGGTTTACACGAATCTTGGGTGAATGACTTAGCTAAACCAAAATTTGGTTCTGAGCCGAAGTTCATCGATCCATGAAATCACATATTAGGTGGTAATGGTGGTGGGGTATTGCTCGTAGGCAATGGTGGCGGAGTGCCGGCTGTTTGAGGCTGCCCAGGCTTGAGCAGAGATTTAATAATAAATACCGACAGAATAATTCCTGCAGTGAAGATCAGGATGCCAACCATAGCATCAGGACGTTCACCCTCTTTCAACAAAATCACATCAGCCGCGAGATTGGGATACATCTCTTTGATTTTCCTCTCCTCTTTTCCGCTTTCCATTCCAAATTTAACCAATCCATTTACCGGTCGCGACTTGCGCAATTTATCGCGATTCTTGATCATAAATGACATGATTTGATCCTCGCTATTGTTTTCCAAATCCTTGATCTGATTGACCAATTGAACCAGTTCCGGATCTTTCGTTTCCACAAGAACATGAATCTTTTTCTCGGCTGATTCATCTCCAGCCAAAACCAATGGAACGTGAATCGTAGAAGCATCACCAACTCCAAACGCACTTGAATAAGCCGCGTTGATAACGTCAAGCTCACCGCTTTTTATATTTAGCCACTTGGCACTTGGCTTGGACTGAACGAGAGAACTCATCTCCACATCCTGAGGCTTCCTATTCGCCAGACCCGTGTAAGCCATTTGGCCACCGCCTACAAGCATCACAATCGCAACCAAGGGCACAAAAAATCCAATTCGCATCATTTGTAGCTACAGAAATCATTTTATCAGGACAACCAAAAATTACTTTGATGCATCGCGACTCCGTCCATCCGCGATGTATTTGGACAATCGCTCTTTCAACTGCTCAGCGATTTCCGGATTGTCTTTGATCACATCCGTATTCTCGGATGGATCTTTTGATAGATCGAACAATTCGAACTTTTGGGTCTTGCCACCGAGAGTAACCAGCTTCCATTGACCGGCGCGATAACCAAACTTTCCAGCTGTGCCATTGTCTTGCTGGATCAAATGCCCACGGCCCTTTGCTCCCGCTTTTCCAATAAGAGCTTCTGATACATCAAAACTATCGAGAAACTCATTTTCCTGAAGGGGTGTTCCCGTTAAAGCCGCGAAACTAGCGGCAATATCAATCGTGCAAACCACTTCGTCTGACACACCGGGCTGAATTTTTCCCTTCCAACTGGCAATAAATGGCGTGCGCGTACCACCTTCATAAACACTGTATTTGCCTCCGCGATATGGACCGCTCGGTTTGTGATCGCCAAGTTTTTCTACTGCCTGATCCTTGTAACCATCATCCAGTACCGGGCCGTTGTCGGAGCAAAGAATCACCAAGGTATTTTCTGCGAGCTTGAGTCGCTCCAACGTTTTCATCAACTCGCCCACACACCAATCGAATTGCAGAATGGAATCGCCGCGAAACCCAAGTCCGCTTTTTCCCTGAAACCGCTCATGCGGCATGCGAGGCACGTGTATGTCGTGTGCTGCGAAGAATAAAAAGAACGGCTTGTCATGATGGGCTTCGATCCACGCATTCGATTTCTCAATCCACTTGTCCGCCAGGTCTTCATCTCGAAACCGCGCTGCCTGACCACCGGTATAAAAACCGATCCGGCTGATGCCGTTATGAATCGTGCCGTTGTGGCCGTGTGACCAATCCATTTTCAGCGTATCCCGATGACTGATGCCCGTCGGATGATCTTTCGCGGGAATCTCATCACCCACCCAAAGCGGATCTTTGGGATCAAGATTCAGCACACGATGATTTTCCACATACACTTGCGGCACGCGATCATTGGTGGTGGGCAGTAGAAACGCATGATCAAAACCGATTTCCAACGGACCGGGTTTGATTTCTCCGTTCCAATTCGGACCATTTTTTTCACCCAAGCCCAAATGCCATTTTCCAATCACCGCAGTATGATAGCCGGATTTCTTGGCAAGATCCGGAAGCGTGGTCGTGTCTGGATCAATCGTCAGCTTGCCGTTCGGAGGTGCGATACCTGTTCCTTTTTTTCGAAATGCATAGGTGCCGGTCAGCAAAGAAAAACGCGTAGGAGTGCAGGTTGAAGCGGAACAATAACCACTGGTAAAACGGAGCCCTTCTGCGGCTAAGCGATCGATGTTAGGCGTTTTCAACGCTGTTGCCCCATAGCAGGACGTATCCCCGTAACCGAGATCATCCGCCATGATCACGATCACGTTGGGTTTCTCAGCAGCATGGAGAATGAAAGGAAACGCGAGCGCGCTGAACAAAATGTACGCTAAAAAATATTTGAGTGAGGAGCGCATGTGTCAGTGTGGGATCTACTTATCAAAATAGCAGGAAGTGATAACGTATATTTTATATCCAGGTAACATCCATTTTCCCATGGCATAATAATCTGTTTTTATATCCTCCAAATTATTGTCGATAAATAATTTTGAATGAGCAGGGAAATCGAAGTGGAAATCACCGTTGCCATTTATCCCATCCATCAACACCCAGCGAGATGGATCGTCTGCTGTCACATCTTGATAAGCAAAGATCATTAAAGCTGGACGACTTTTCAAAAGGTCCGCTTTGATCAGTTCAGAGACTTGCTTTGAACTTGCTTCGGTCAATTCTGTGAGGACGGGTTTGCTCTTAACTCCGGTCACATCACGAATGCCGCTGAGCAATTTTTTTGTCTGCTTATCCTCGACCAGCTTAAGTTCATGCAGTTTTTGTTCAATCGTCTGATTATACAAATGATTAAACATTCCATCGATTTGCTTCAAACGCGCTAGAGGGTGGTCCGCCTGGGGATTCCAGTTGAGTTGATTGAAATCGACCGTGGATTGCTCCTGATCTTTTTTCGAAAGCGAAGCGACTTTATCGGGTCGATAGTAAGCGATGAGTTTTGCCATCGTGCAGATCGGGCTGTAATTTACCTCGCCTGTAGATGAACCGACGCTATAATGTTCTACCAGATATTCATTGTTAGAAAACACATCGACTAAAAGTGGCTTGATCTCTTTTGGATCAGCATTCTCTAATGTCGTCTTGATTTCTTTTTCTTCATCACTGTATCGAACGCCAAGGCCATTACTCGCAAAGGCTCGAACGTAGTATGTGGTTTTTGGGGTAAGGTTAATTGCGTGTCCTCGATAGGATTCGCGATGCGCGAGTATATAGGTGGAGTTTTTGACAGTGGGGCTCTTCGACGTGCTCCAACAGAAACCGTAAATCGTTTTCAGTGGTTCACCGCGAAATTTGATCGTGCAATCCATGGTAAAGCTGGTGGATTGGACATCGACGACCTCATCCAAACGGATTTGCGGAAGCATCGAGTTGGTATATTCACTGCCCGAAATAGGCTTATGATCGATCACAACATCGAAGGTTAGCGTGCCATTCTTTTCCTCAATGTTTTTGAATGAAACACCGCCATCTAGTAGATTTGGCAGACGTGATGACGGCTCGGTATTCATGTTGAATTCCGTGCGACCATGAGCTTTACCAAACAGGCACTTGTCCTTATCGCCATTGCCGCGGAAAAACGGATCATTGGGTCGGTAAACATAGGTGTAATCAGGCGATCCCAAGTAATTTGAGAGACCGAAATTGATCACAGAGATCAACATTCCCTGATGCGATGGACCAACGCCAACAGAACTGTTTTCGTTATGAATGTATTCCACCTGATACATGTAGTGCGGATGGTTACTAGGGAACAGATAGCCGAGAGCCTCTTTGCCACTTGGCTTGATGTGCCTCGGATGCAAGGTGTAGGTGCCCGAGGTCTTGATCGTCGGGTGATTTTCTTCTTTGATATAAGCGTGATGATAAAATCGACTAAACGCATTAGCGGTAGGTCCGTAAAACAGCAGGCTTGCTTCGCCACCAATCCCATCATTGAAGCGTCCCACTCGGTAAACATCCGGCGCGCCGAGGGAATGACCGAGTTCATGTGCCAACACGCCACCCGCAAAATCATTGATCTGAATTTTTGAGTTTGGCCACGCCGGTTCAGCCCACTTGCAGACAGGCGCATAGAGTTCCCATAATTCTGTTTCTTCCATAACAGGCGCTCCTCCCTCAATTAGCGCTTTATTTTTTCGGCTTTGATCCTTGCCGTTCACGTATCCCGGATAGAATTCGAAAAGCGCTTTTGTAACTTCCTCTTTCGGAGTTTCGGATCGCTTCGTGATGTAGTTGTAGCAGATGAACCGCGGCTTGAGTCCACGATAGGTTTTCACCGCAAACTTCATCGCATTCTGATTCATTTTTTTAACCCGTTCCTCCCCTTCTTCGACTTCTTTCCATCCCATCGGATTCTTAAATGGATCATGCTCGCAATAGTAGCCATAGAAATTGGGGTCCTCGTAATAACTTTTTTCATCTGGCATCATTGCAATTTTCGGCCAAGCGATATCGTTGCTGTAGATTTTGAAATACTCCTCCAAATTGACTGGGCTGGCGTATGCTGAAGATTTGTTGCCGCCCGTTGGATCAGCTTCGAAATTCGTATCCGTGACCCGCTCAAGATCACTCATCGCGCTAGTGATATCCGCCGGGAATACGGTGTCTTTGAATGTGACATTCACCACGCCAACCACAAATTCGCCCGTCACCACGGGTGTTTTTGCCGGCTCATATCGAGGTATAGGCGCAGCTTTGGGAGCTTGCTCCTTTTTTGGCGGATGTCCGTAGGAAACATGAAATGCGCCGATAAAAACCAAAGACGCGAACAGTCCCATATTCATTATCCCAGCGCTACCTCTGAGCCATCTGTTGTAGTATAATGGAACGAAACTGCGTGAGGGGGCATAGGCGCTGCGGATTTTCATAGGACAAAACTTAACTAGCGCTCTGCATCTATCGTTTTTTTCACTCAGTGAGAACCGAATATTTAAGGAATGTTGGCGTTTTGACCTGAGGATATTCCTTTAACTATTGATCCATGTGAAAATGACAAAAAGCCAACTACTAGCAATTCAGCTATAGGCTTAAATCCATGAAAGGCGCAAGTAATGAGGTAGTTTAGAAAAGCGGATCTAGATCAAACATCCGCATGCAATGGATGAATGACTATTTTGATCCTGACTCGCTACGATCGCTTAATGATGATACTTACGCTTGAAGCGGAGTGCAGCGGCTTGTTTGGCGATGACGCCTTGGAGGTAGGCGACTTCTTCCGCGTCCATGCTGTGATCGACGGTAAGCAATTTTTCCTCGGCGCGTTTGATGGCGTCTTCGGTAGCTTGTTCGTCGATCTCCGCTTCGCCCAACGCCATGTCGGTGAGGACGATGGCTTTGTTTTGTCCGATTTCTGCGAAGCCGGAACCGATCGCCAAAGTGACAATCTGGCCTTCACGGAGATAACGAAGTTCACCGGGCTGGAGGGCGGTCACCAAGCCGGCGTGGCTTGGCAAAATCCCCATCTCTCCATCTGCGCCTGGCAGATAGACATTTTCGACGGTGTCCGAGAAAATCTTTTTCTCAGGTGTGACGATTTCGAGATGAAGGGACATTTGAAATTTGAGATTTGAAATTTGAGACTTAAATCCGATTAGTCGCGAGAAACGGTTTCGATACCGGCTCTCATGTAGAAGTTACCTTCGGAGACATCATCCCATTTGCCGTCGAGAATTTCCGCGAAGCCTTTGACGGTATCTTCGAGAGAAACGAGGGCGCCGGGAACGTTGGTGAAGATCTCTGCAACGTGGAAGGGCTGGGTGAGGAAACGCTGAATTTTACGAGCGCGGAAGACGGTCATTTTGTCATCGTCGTTTAGCTCGTCCATACCGAGAATCGCGATGATGTCCTGAAGGTCTTTGTAACGCTGAAGCACGAGCTGAACGCCACGAGCAACGCGGTAATGTTCTTCACCGACAACTTCCGGAGCGAGCGCTTTGGAAGTTGAGGCAAGAGGATCGACCGCAGGGAAGAGCGCTTGTTCTGCGAGCGAACGCTCAAGCACCACGGTCGCGTCAAGGTGAGCGAAGGTGTTGGCTGGAGCTGGATCGGTCAAGTCGTCCGCAGGAACGTAAACGGCCTGGATGGAAGTGATGGATCCTTTGTTGGTGGAAGTGATGCGCTCTTGGAGAACGGACATTTCCTCGGAAAGAGTTGGCTGGTAACCCACAGCGGAAGGAGTCCGGCCGAGAAGGGCGGAAACTTCGGAACCTGCTTGGGAGAAACGGAAGATGTTGTCGACGAAGAGAAGAACGTCCTGGCCTTCTTCGTCACGGAAGTATTCCGCCATGGTGAGAGCGGAAAGAGCAACGCGGAGACGCGCACCCGGAGGCTCGTTCATCTGGCCGTAGCAAAGGGCTACTTTGGAACCTTCTGCGGAAAGCACGGGGTTGCCTTTGGCATCGAGTTTTGGATGACCTTTTTCATCTTTTTCCGTAGCGATAACGCCGGACTCGATCATTTCCCAGTAGAGGTCGTTACCTTCACGGGTCCGCTCACCCACACCAGCGAAAACGGAGAAACCACCGTGTGCTTTCGCGATGTTGTTGATGAGCTCCATGATAACCACGGTTTTACCCACACCCGCACCACCGAACATACCACCTTTACCACCCTTGAGCAGCGGGCAGATGAGGTCGATGACTTTGATGCCGGTCACGAGAACTTCGGTTGCAGCGGATTGATCTGTTAGAGAAGGAGCGGGGCGATGGATTGGGGAGCGATGATTGGCATCGGCGAGTGGAACGTTTTCGTCCACGAGGTCACCGGTGACGTTGAAGATACGCCCGAGCACTTGTTTGCCGACAGGAACCGCGATGGCTTTACCGGTATCGCTGAGGCTCATGCCGCGCTTGAGACCGTCCGTGGTGGACATCGCAACTGCGCGCACCCAGCCGTCGCCAAGGTGTTGTTGAACTTCGAGAACCAGCTTGGTATCGACACCGTTGAGAACGTATTTGATCTCAAGCGCGTTGTAGATTTCCGGCAGTTTGCTGGCTTTGGAGAAATCAGCGTCGATGACGGCGCCGATGATTTGGACGATGGTTCCTTGGTTGCTCATGGTGGACGAAGTTACTAGTGGGAAGATTACAGTTTTAAGGGAAAGTTTTTGTTAGATCAGGTTACTCCATCGCCTTCATGGCGGTGGTGATTTCGAGAAGCTCAGCAGTGATCGCGCCTTGGCGGACTTTGTTGTATTCGAGGGTGAGCTCCTTGATGAATTTCTTGGCGTTATCAGTAGCGGCTTTCATCGCGACCATACGAGCTGAGTGCTCAGTGGCGCGGGATTCGAGAAGCGCTTGATAAACTTGGAAGTTCACGTAAAGCGGAAGAATGGATGCGAGAACTTCGTCAACCGAAGGCTCGAAGAGAGAATCCTTGGTGTCGCCATCGATCAAGCCGGAGTCATCGGAAGCAGTTGGTGGAAGGACTGGGAGCAGTTGTTTGACCTCAGGAACCTGCGTCAAGGTATTCACAAAGCGGGTGAAGACGATGGAAACTTTATCGTAGTTTCCTGCGGTGAATTGCTTGGTGAGGAACGACGCGATCGAACGGGCGTCAGCAAAAGGAACTGGATCTTTTACTGAGAAGTCAGCGAGGATTTTTTTACCAAGCTTCTCTAACATGATCCGTAGCTTGCGCCCCACGGTGACATAATCAGCGGTGTCAGAAGTTTCGGCGCGGAGTTTTTTGGCGAGGTTGGTATTGAGTGGTCCGCAGAGGCCCTTGTCGGTGGAGATAACCAACACCAGTTCGCGATTGCCCTCACGAGCTTGAAGAAGCGGATGAGAAGCTTCTTCGTTAAAGTTCGCGGAGATATCACTCAGGACGGCGTTGAGCTGGGATGAGTAATCACGCCCAGCCATGGCTTGGTCCTGGGCTTTCTTCATCTTCGCGGCCGCAACAAGCTGCATCGCCCGGGTGATTTGGGCGGTGTTCTTGACCGATTTGATTCGGCGGCGGATGTCTCGGAGGTTGGCCATGTTTTAGCGGAGAGGTTGGAGCTGGGAGCTAAGAGAAAAGATTTTATTTCCAGGACTTCTTGAAATCGTCGAGGGCTTGTTTGACGGTGTCGACCATGGCGGCGTCTTTTTTAAGATCTGGTTTTTCGTTACGGATCTTGTCGAGAATCTCGCCTTTGCGGGTGTTGAAGAATTCGCCCATCGCGTCTTGGCAACGGCCGATGTCTTTCACTGCGACGTCGTCAAAGAAGCCGTTCTGCATCGCGAAGAGGTAGATTGACTCCATCTCCATCGCGAGTGGGGAGTATTGGTTTTGCTTGAAGAGCTCAACGATGCGAGCACCACGCTCAAGTTTCTTCTTGGTTTGGGCATCGAGGTCGGAGCCGAACTGAGCGAAGGCTTGAAGCTCGCGGTATTGAGCGAGGTCGAGTTTCGTGGTTCCTGCAACGGATTTGATGGTCTTGGTTTGCGCAGCGGATCCGACGCGGGAAACGGAAAGACCAACGGAGATCGCGGGACGGATACCTTGATAGAAAAGGTCGGTTTCAAGATAGATCTGACCGTCGGTGATAGAGATAACGTTGGTCGGGATGTATGCGGAAACATCGCCTGCTTGGGTCTCGATGATAGGTAGAGCGGTGAGTGAACCGCCGCCGGCTGCATCGGTAAGACGAGCGGAGCGCTCAAGAAGGCGGGAGTGAAGGTAGAAAACGTCACCCGGATATGCCTCACGTCCGGATGGGCGGCGAAGGATGAGGGAAACCTGGCGATAAGCCACGGCGTGTTTGGAAAGGTCATCGAACACGATCAAGCAGTCTTGACCCTTATCCATGAGGTATTCGGCGATGGAGCAACCCGCGTATGGAGCGAGGAACTGCATAGCAGCTGCGTCGGAAGCGGAGGCGGAAACGATGGTGGTGTATTCCATTGCGCCGGCGTCTTCGAGAGTCTTCTGGATACGGGCAACGTTGGAGAGTTTCTGGCCGATGGCGACGTAGATACAATACATCGGCTTGTAGTTGAGGAGCTTGCCTTGCTCAGCCGCTTTGTTTTGCTGGGCTTGAGAAATGATGGTGTCCACAGCGATGGTGGTTTTACCGGTTGCGCGGTCACCAATGATCAGCTCGCGCTGGCCGCGGCCGATAGGCACCATCGCGTCGATCGCCATAATACCGGTCTGAACGGGCACGGAAACGGATTTCCGTTTGATGATACCAGGAGCGATTTTCTCCATCGGGTATTGAGCGGATGCAGCGATCTCGCCTTTGCCGTCGATAGGTGCGCCGAGGGCGTTGACCACGCGGCCGAGGAGGGCTTCACCGACAGGAATGGAAAGAAGTTTACCGGAAGTGCGGCAGGTAGCGCCTTGAGTCACGGAAGTGTAATCGCCAAGAAGAACGACACCGACTTCGCTCTCCTCAAGGTTCAACGCCATGCCAGTCACGCCGCCGTCGAACTCAATCATTTCATTGAGCATGACGTCGGAAAGGCCTTCGACGATGGCGACACCGTCACCGACTTTGCGGACGGTGCCAGTATTGGTTTTCTCAACGCTCGAGCTGATGCCGGCGATTTGTTTTTCGATGTCCTGGAGGATGCTGCTCATTTTAAGTTGCTAGTTGGAAGTTTTCAGTTTGCAGGCTGATGTAGTTGGAAAATGGGTAGAAGAAGATTAGAATGCTTTGGAGAGGCGATTAATGCGGCCTTGGACGGAGCCGTCCAGAACGTCGTCGCCGACTTTGATACGAAGCCCGCCGAGGAGCTCCGGGTTGATTTTGTATTCGATGGTGAGTTTATCGCCGTGGTCTTTGGCGAGACCCGCTTCAACTTTCTGGCGCTCTGCGGCATCGAGTGCGACTGCACTCTCGACAGTGACCGCACGGCGAGCTTCTTCAAGACGCACAAGGCGTTGGATTGAAGCGAGTATCGCTTGGAAATCGCGGGGTTTTGCAGCGATGAGTTTGGAAACCAGATCCCGCAGCTTGTTGTCGTCAAGCTGGCCGTTCACTTGGCACAAGCCGAACAGGCGGCGAGCGGTGGCAGCGGCGATTTTGGAAATTTTCATCGGTGTCTGGTTAAGAGAAAGGGGAAATTAGTTGCCGACTTTAGCGAGGGCCTCTGCGTTGATGCGGGTCTGATCTGCATCCGTGAGCACTTTGCCAGTGACTTGTGTGGTGGTGCTTGCGACCAAGCGACCGAATTCGCGTTTCAGCTCGGCGGAGATGCGCTCGCGGTCGGCGTTTGCAGCAGCCTCGGCTTTCGCAAGGATTTGTTGAGCTTGGGAAATCGCTTCTTGAGCTTTTTGCTCGGTGAAAGCCGCGGCGCCTTGTTTGGCCTCTGCAACCAGACGAAGAGCGTCTTCGTTTGCCTTGGCGATCGCGGCTGCGGTGGTGGCTTCCGAATCAGCGAGTTGTTTCTCAATGCGCTTCAATTTCTCTTCGCCGGCGACGATGCGCTCGCGACGTTGCTCGAGCATGGCTTGAATCGGGCCGAAAGCGAATTTCTTGAGAACAATGATGACCAAGAAGAAATTGACAACCTGCGCGACAAAAAACGCACCG
>JANOKJ010000054.1:0-16067 GCA_031419275.1 Akkermansiaceae bacterium
GGTGGAAACACTATCGAAGCCATCTCCGTGAACCACGAGGTAGCGGAGACCATTCGCGGCAGTGTGGATGTATTCTTTGGTGAAACTGATTTTCCCAAAAACGAGTGGGAGGAAACGTTCGAGAATTTCGTCGTGATTGCCACGTAAGTAAATCACATCGGTATCGTCTTTCTCGGTCATTTTGAGAATTCTACGAATGACGCGACTGTGGCGTGGAAGCCATGTTGAACCGCGTTTTAAAGCCCATCCGTCGACGATGTCGCCATTAAGAACTAGCTTTTCACAAGTAAGCATTTTTAGGAAATCGCCGACTTCTGTAGCTTTGCTATCAGGAGTTCCGAGGTGGATATCGGAGAGAAACACCGTGCGGTAAGAAACTTTTTTTCGCTTCTTGGAGCGCGCAACCAACGGAGTCGGTGTCGGCGGCGCCTCGGCGTTGCTAGAAATGCCACGCAGGTGGCCTTCGAATTGTTGAACGACATCGTTCCAGCCTTGGGTGAGCGCGACTTCCCGAGCGGCGATGCGCAGAGGATGCTGATGATGGATTACTAAGGCGGACATAGCCTGTTTTAAAAACCCAGAGGCATCTCCTTTCTCAGCCTTCAAGCCGTTCTCACCATGTTTCAAAAACTTGGCAGCGGCCGCGTAATCGTAGGCAACCGTGGTGAGCCCGCTGGCCATTGCTTCGAGCACGACGTTTCCAAATGTTTCCGTCTCGCTAGGAAAAAGCAGGACATCGGCGGAGGCGTAATGGCGCGCGAGATCTTCTCCCATCTGAACTCCTGAAAAATGCACCCACGGATGTTTGGCTGCGAACTTTTCGCGCAGAGGACCGTCGCCGACCATCACGCAGCGGAGATCGGGGACGGAAGCGCGCATTTCAATGAAGCATTGGATCGCGAGATCTAAGTTTTTTTCCGCAGCGATGCGACCGACCACGATAGCGACCGGCGCACCAGTCGTCGCGCCCCAAGTGTTACGAAGAGCTTCGCAGCGTTTGCTCGGGCAGAATAATTCCGTATCCACGCCGCGGCCCATGAGATGGACGTTTTCAAAACCTTCACCGCGTAGCCGATCTACCAATTCCGGCGAGGGCGCGAGAGTGCAATCGGCGCGATCATGAAAACGTTTGAGATACGCCATCACCATGGGCTGAAAAGTTCCCAAGCTGTAGCGCTTCATGTATTCGTGGAAATTCGTATGGAAACCTGTTATCACTGGAATACCTAAAATTTTTGCGGCTTTGACGGCGGATTTTCCAAGCGGGCTTTCGGTAGCGACATAGATCGCATCCGGCCTGCGTTTCATCCAACGGATGCGTAGCATTAGTGACGCGGGCAAGCCGACGCGGACCTCGCGATATCCTGGTAATGGGATGGATCTAACAATCGTTTCATCATCTTTACCATCACCCGTGCGTATGATGTGAACACGGTGATCGCGCTTGCGCAAACCATCGGTGAGTCTTCCAAGAGTCATCGCCACACCGTTCACATCTGGGGCGAAGGTATCCGTCACGATATCGATTTTCATAGAGTATGCGGAAATGACTTCCACTTCCGGTAACATGAAAACCCTTAAGTGATCCGAAATACATCCTCAGCGCGGTGACAAGTTCGTCACAATAGGCAGTTGCTTACAGCTTCTTGTTCGATCCGCAACCGCAGTCGTGGCCGCAGGCAGGTTTGGATTTTTTTCTAAAAAAGATCCGATGGACAAAGATCGCCAGCGTGATCGCGACGACTCCAAGTGCGGTGTAGGTTTGCCAGTCCATGAGATTAAAAGCCCATCAGCGAGCCGATTTGGAAAACGAGCAATGAAGCGAGATATGCGAAGCCCGACATGAAAGCAAACTGCCCGGCCGCCCATTTCCATGAGCCTGCCTCGCGAGCAACTACGGCGGTTGTGGGTAGGCACTGAAGCGCGTAGATGAAAAACACGAGCAATGAAATTAAGCTTAGAGGTGTGAACAGCGGACGTCCGTCTGGCCATGTGGCGGTTTGCATCTTCTCGCGAATCAAGCTGCGGGTTTTCTCATCGTCATCGGCTTCCTCGACGTTGAAAATGATTGCCAGCGAAGAGACGAGAACCTCGCGTGCCGCAAACGTGGTGAGGATCGCGGTGCCGGTGCGACCGTCGAAACCGAGCGGCTTGAAGACGGGTTCGATCACATTTCCAATCCGACCCAACGCACTGTGCGCTAAAACTTCTCCCTGATCTTCGGAATCGGATTTTGGATAGGTTTGCAAAGCCCACAGAAGAATGGAAAGGCCGAGGATGATGGTTCCTGCTTTACGTACAAATGACCAACCACGATCCAAAACATGCCGGAAGATATAAGACCATTGCGGCTTGCGGTAGGGCGGTAGTTCCAACATGAAATGCGTCACTACTTTATCTGGTCCAAGCTTTCCACGCAGGACTCGGGCAACAACGAATGCTGTAAATGTTCCCACGGTGTAAATGCTAAACAATACCAGTGCTTGTTTCCATGAGCCTTCTTCTTCATGAAGCAGTAACGGAATGATGAGGAAATAAACCGGAAGCCGCGCCGAGCAGCTCATCCATGGTGCGACAAAAATCGTGACCAAGCGCTCCTTGGCGGAATCGATCGTTCGGGTCGCCATCACGCCGGGAATAGCGCAGGCATAGGAGCCGAACAACGGTAGGAAAGCTTTTCCGCTGAGGCCGGCTTTCGCCATCACGTGATCCATGAGAAACGCGCCGCGCGACATGTAGCCAGAGCTTTCTAACAAACCGATGAAGAAGAACAGTAAAAGAATTTGAGGTAGGAACACCAACACTCCACCCACGCCGCCGATGACTCCATTCACCAATAACGAACGTAGATCGCCTTCTGGCATCAATGATTCCACCCATGCACCGAAGTTGCCGAGTGTGACATCGATAAAATCCATTGGAATAGATGCGAAGGAAAAGATCGCCCAAAACAAGGTGAACATGATCGCGAGGAAAGCGATCCAACCCAAGAATGGATGAAGTAAAACTGAATCGAGTTTGTCGGTGAAATTGCGTTGATGGGAATCGGGTCGACGAGCGGCGAGTTCGCAGAGTGAGGCGATGAAAGCGCGGCGCTTGGTTTCGATGTCTCCGGTTTGCGAGAGCCATGAAACTTCCGAGGCATGGGGAAAAGGGAAACGCAGAGCTTGTTTGAGCTCGATGATTCCTTTTGAGGCATTTGCTTGCATCGGCACCACGGGGATGCCGAGTTCCTCGGAGAGTTTTGCGGGATCAAGCCTGAGTCCGGATTTTTCCGCGACATCAACCATGTTCAGAGCCAAGATACAAGGCATGCCTAGTTCGATGACTTGCAGGACGAGTTGGAGGTGTCGTTCTAGATTTGAAGCATCGACCACACAGACCACGAGATCGGGTTTGGCGATGTCTTCTATCTTTCCAGTAAGGGCGTTAAGCGCGATCTGTTCATCGAGCGATCCAGCATCAGCTCGTAATGAGTAACAACCTGGCAGATCAAGCACTTGTAATTTCTTGCCATGAGGCGTGTAAGTCTCACCGCTTTTGACTTCCACCGTGACGCCTGCGTAGTTGCCTACCTTTTGATTTTTTCCTGTTAGAGCATTGAACAGCGTTGATTTTCCAGAATTAGGATTGCCAACAAGCGCGATGGTTGAGTGAATCTCTGACACAGCGATGTTTCGTCAAGATTAGCGGATAGGGGCTACGATTACTTGCTCGGCCAATTCACGACTGATCGCCATTTTAGCACCGCAGACCGTGCAAACTAAGTTGCGGCCGTTAGAGATTTTACGCAGTTGCATCTGTTCACAAAAGCCAAGATCCCGGAGACGATCACAGGCAGGGCCGCTTAGGCTGCTGATTCGAACGTCACAGTTCAGGCTCACCTCGTTTAAGGTAAGTTGGCGTTGAACTGACTGGCTGGCCTGCATCAACAGAAAGCTCGTCTAATTGAGATTGATTTGCAATAAGAAAAAGCTCGATGAGAGTAAAATTCACCTCGGGAAATGGAACTGGGCAAGATATGCATCCTTTGAGCATGGATGAAACGGATTGGATAAATTGGCAGGCAGCTATTGAGGCGACCTTGATGTTTGTGGTCAAAAACGACCAAATCCTGTTGATTGAGAAGAAACGCGGCCACGGGCAGGGGAAAGTCAACGGCCCGGGCGGGAAAATCGATCTCGGTGAAACTCCGTTGCAAGGAGCGGTGCGTGAAACCGAGGAAGAGCTTTGTATCTCAGTGAAAAACGCGCGAAAAGTCGCCGAGTTGTGGTTTCAGATGTCGGATTATCCGAGTCTACGCTGCCATGTGTTTCTCGCGAGTGAGTTCGAAGGTGAGCCCACCGAAACCCCGGAAGCTGTGCCGTTATGGGCTCCGCTTTCCAAGATTCCCTACGAAAGAATGTGGGAAGATGATAGGCATTGGTTACCTCAAGTTCTGACGGGTCAGACTTTGATTGGGAAATTTAGCTTCGAAGGCGAGAAGATGCTGACGAAGCAGATCAAGCTTGGATGCCTTTTTTAATTGAAAGTGGAGCTTATCTCCCGAATTGAAGTCTCAGGCCGCCGGCGCCATTGTTGATGTTCATTTTCTCGATCCGCTGGCGGATATTCTCGGGTGCGGCAGCTTTGTCCTGTTCCGTGTCCCATGGACCAGACCAGATGATCTTATTGGCATTGTCACGAACGGTGACTTCTTTGTTTTCTCCAGTTGTTTTCATCTCGATCGATCCATTATCATCCTGCATGCGCATGGTGGTTTGTGCGTTAAGCTGAAAGTTATTGCCGGCTCCTGGTTGGATTTCAGCATCTCCTTGTGGAAGGATTTTCATCCGTCCGCGCAGCATTTTTTGGAGGTTTTCGTCGGCGAGTAATTCGGGGTCGATCATTTCCTCAATACCATTCTCGCCGAGTGCCCCACCGAAGTTGAGTTCGAGTAAATTTTGCAAAAGCTGATTTGCAGCGCCTGGCCCGCCTTCAAGCAGTTGTTGTTGGTCTGCGAAGGCGTCGGCAGGACGTTCAGCAAGTGTGACTTCGAGATCAGTAGGTTTGCCCTTTTGAATGGTTTTTAATTTGAGTTTATCGCCGATTTTCTTGCTGCGGATTTCTGCGCGCAATGTTTCCGGATCGTTAATATCTGTCTCATTGATTTTAAGGACGATGTCGTTGGTTTTAATGCCAGATTTCGCGGCTGGGCTGTCAGGAGAAACACTGCGTACGATGACGCCGGTGTCAGGTTTGAGATTGAGATGATCTGCAAGCATCTCGGGCAGTGATTCGGTGACTACTCCGATGAAAGGAAGTTTGTCTGCGACTTCGTCTGCTTTTTCAGCATCTTGGATCAGGGCTTCAGGTGGTTTAGCGTTATCTGCCGGGGGCTCGATGGCGACCGCTGAAAGGACGGTGAGTAAAGAAAATACTCCTATCACGCTAGTTTTGATGATGGGGGATATGGAATTTGGATTCATATGAATACGGTTTTTGGGGGTGTGAGTGGAGACTAATCAAGTTTTTCAGGAATAACCACATATTCCACACGTGGTCGCTCGACTTGAATAAGTTCGCCTTTTTCGTTCTTCATGGTGACGCGTTCCGTGTAGGTGAAACGCATGACACGATGCGGGCGGTTGGATGGATTCCAAATCACGCCTTCATCGCGGGTGCCGCTGAGGCTTCGATTGAAACCTGCGGGCGCAAATGAGCTAGGAGCATGAGTGGTGATTGGGGAGGCTTTTTGGATGACCCGTGCTGGTACAATTTCGACCGTTTCGTTGTTTGGTGCAGGCGCAATCCATGCCGCGAGCGAACCGAGTAGAGCCACAGCTGCGGCTGCGGCGATATTGAAGCGGCGAAATTTCGAGGGTAATGCAGAGGCACGCGATGTGGATTTGTGGAAAAGCACAATTTTTTCGTCAACGTGGAATGGAGTGTCGTTGAGTATCTCGATCAGTTTGGAATCGAAAGAAGAGGAAAGTTTGGGTGGCGAAAATTTGCGCAAGCTGGTTTCGAATTGCCGTTCTGCGTCGGTAAGTTCGGTTTGGGAACCATCGGTGGATGCGAGCAATCGAGACATGAAATCTTCATCGAGTTTGTTCGGCTGGAGATTCGCGAGTTTTTGTTCGGCGATGGTTGGAATTTTTGACATATTGGGAAATAGATTTCAGATAGAGAGATCGCCACGTTGGCGGGCGGAGGCGAGTTCACGTTTCAAAGCTTCAAGTCCATAGCGATACCGAGAGGCCGCTGTGTTTTGGGAAATTTCAAGAGCTTCACCAATTTCTGCGAAGGTGCGGTCACCCCAGATTTTCATGATGATCACCGAAGAGAATTTTTCGGGCAGGGTTTTCAGGGCTGATTCAAGTTGTTCGCGGGTTTCGTCATCGCTATCTTCTGAATCGAACCATGGGTGAAAGGCTTCGAGTTGATCGGTTTGGATGTCATCGGAAACATGATCTTCGCGACGTTTTCTGCGGTCATCTTTTCTCGAGAGGTCGATCGCGAGTCTGCGAATCGTGGTGTAAAGGTAAGGTTGCCATGCGTCTTGGCCGCCGACGAATTCACCGGCGCGGATTTTATCTACGAGTTTGACGATGGCGTCTTGAAGGACGTCTTGTGCGTCTTCGTGTGTGCGTGTCTGGTTTTTCGCGAAGAGGAAAAGCTTTGGTCCGTGCTCGTCCAGCCACGCGCGCCAAGCGGCGGTTGCAGGTGAGGAGGGTTGTGGAGCTTCGATGGCTGACATGATTAGAACGCAATATTAGAGCGTTGATCAGGGGAGAATTTGTCTAATTTTTCCCGCCAAGCGGTAACTAACGCTGCCAGAGAGTGAAACGTTGCGGGTGGTAATGGTCTTTTGGACTAAAAAACCAGCCTGGCTGGCGGCTGACGACTTCGTAATCGGTGAGGGCGAAAACGGGTAGGATTTGGTTGCTGTTCGGGCAGTAGGCTTTTTCGCCGGTGTAATTGCCGTAAATGCGGTATTCGTAGTTGTTATCGAAGCCGTAGCGCGCGCCTGGAGGGCCGTCTTCAGAGAGACGATCCGGATTTTTCCTGCGGTTTTCTTTGAAAATGACGAGTTTGGATTTGTCGGCGGACTGGCGGGGCTCGCGCAAATATCCCCAGAAACGGGTTTTTTCCACGTAGTAGCGGCGGCCGTAGTAGAAATTACCGGTAGGTTCGCTAGCAATGGCGGCTTGGCGTTCTTCGGGGGTCGGGCCGCCCATGTTGGGAGATCCGGAGCCGCTGCCGCTGGATCCAGCGCATTGGCAGAGCGCCAAGCAACCGGCTGTGATGAATGCCAATTTTAAATGTAACATGGGAGGAGGATAGTTGGCAAATCCGCAGGATGAAAGACCTGATTATGACATTTGTGCTTTAAGGCGGCGGCAGACTTCCTCGACGTTTTCGCGGGTGTTGAAGGCGGAGATGCGGAAATAGCCTTCGCCAGCGGAGCCGAAACCTGAGCCCGGGGTAATGACGACTTGGGCTTCTTGGAGCATTTTATCAAACATCTGCCATGAGCTGACGCCTTGCGGGCAACTGACCCAGACGTAAGGGGCGTTGACGCCGCCGAAGACTTTCAGGCCGAGAGCGATGCTGGCTTCGCGGAGGAGTTTCGCATTTCCCATGTAATGATTGATGAGCTCGGAAACTTGTTTTTTGCCGTCTTCTGAAAACACCGCTGCCGCACCTTTTTGCACGGGGTAAGATGCGCCGTTGAATTTGGTGGAGTGGCGGCGTGACCAAAGTTGGTGAATCGGGATTGGCGTACCGTCATCGGTGCGACCCGATACGGATTTAGGAATCACGACATAGGCGCAGCGCACGCCGGTGAAGCCGCCGTTCTTTGAGAACGAGCGGAACTCGATCGCGCAATCACGTGCACCTTCGATTTCGTAGATGGAATGAGGGATTTCAGGATCCTGGATGAAAGCTTCGTACGCTGCATCGAATAGGATGATCGCGTCGTTTTTCTTGGCGTAGGCAACCCATTCAGTGAGCTGCGCACGTGTGGCGACAGCACCGGTTGGATTGTTAGGAAAGCAGAGATAAATGAGATCGGCTTTCTCGGATGGAACGCTGGCGACGAATTCGTTTTCGGCGTTGCAAGGCAGGTAAAGCAGGCCTTCGTAGGCACCGTTTTCATCAGCGTCTCCGGTGTTGCCGGCCATGACGTTGGTATCGACGTAAACAGGGTAAACCGGATCGGTGATGGCGATGACGTTGCCTTTTCCGAAGATGTCCAAAATGTTTCCCGTGTCACATTTTGAACCATCGGAAATGAAAACTTCATCCGCTGAGATGCCGAGATTGGCGAATTGGTTGTCGACGATGGCTTGGCGGAGAAACTCGTAACCTTGCTCCGGGCCGTAGCCTTTGAAGGTGGCGCGATCGCCTTGTTCATCGACCGCAACATGCATCGCCTCGCGCACGGCGGCAGGGAGCGGCTCGGTCACATCGCCGATGCCGCAACGGATAATGCGCGCTGCTTTGTCGGGGTTTGCTTCCGTATAAGCTTTCACGCGACGTGCGATTTCAGGAAAGAGGTAACCCGCTTTGAGTTTGAGGAAATTGGAATTGATCGTTGCCATGCGGGAGGATGTAGGCGCGGGAGCGGATTTGGGCAAGTGCGGGATTTAGGAAAAAAAGGGGTTTGCTGGATTTCAGACCAATGGCGCGAGATGAGGTGAGCGTTTCCACTGCATCAAAAGATTTGCCAGCAAGATGAATCCGCCGCCCACACCGAGCGAAAGCGTGAATGATTCATTTGGATAGACTGCTCCGATAAATGCGCCGAGCATCGCTGGCATAAAGAGCACATAGGCTGCGGTGAAAACGGGTTCCGAAGTATAGATCAAACCAGCTTCAGTGGCTGATACCTTGCGTTGCCAAATGTTCATCAGTAAATAAGCGCCGGCAGAGCAAGGCAGTGCGAGCGCTAGAACCATCGTCATGCTTTGTAAGGATGCGCCCGCTTGGATGCAGGCATCAAAACTTGGCGCAACCAACCACGTGATAGGGACAAATAGCAGCGCGATCCCTCCAAACATCATCACCGTAACCGGTATTCCGCGGTTATTCTGATATTTCGGATTTTCCAAAGTGAGAATTTGGAAAGTGAACAAGAACGCGGCTAATAAGGTTTCGATCTCTCCACGACCCATCTGCATCTTGCCCCAACGGAAACCTGATAAAATCGCACATCCAGCGATCACAAAACTCGTCGCAACGACCACACGCCAACCCGGTGCCTTGCTGTGACGCATGCAGGCCCACAAGGGAAGAATCACGCAATAGGCCTGCGTCAGGAATGCCGATGTCGATGCATCCGTGTAAGCCAGCGCATCTGCCTGAAGCCACATCGCCAAGCCGCCCCAGAACGCCAACTGCAAACCTTGGGAAAATTCCGCTTTTGAAATCGCATTCCTTCGCAGCACGAAAGGTAACAGTAAAACCGATGCAAAAAGAAACCGCGCACATTGCAGCCATGACGAAAGAAAAACACTCGAAGCCTCAGGCATTCGGGTCGATTGTTCGAGATTGAGTGCCTTCATCAAAGGAAAACTCAGGCCCCACAGGGCACAGGCTAGAATGAGAAAAAAAAGTGCCATGAAATAATGTGGATCGATCTGACGCTATATTGATTTTTATGACATTGAAATTCAATTTAAGGATTTTCGAAAGGCGTCGGTCCTGATCAGAGTAAGCTTTGAGTCACATGAAAAACCTATTCACGACGATTTTATTCCTGCCGATTTTGGTGTGTTCGAGCGCTTATGCGGAGAATAAACCGAACATCATCGTGATCCTTGCTGATGATTTGGGATTCTCTGATTTGGGGTGCTACGGATCGGAAATCGAAACGCCGAATCTCGACAAGCTGGCGGCCGATGGCTTACGGTTCATGAATTTTTACAACACCTCGCGTTGCTGTCCGACGCGGGCTTCTTTGCTAACAGGTTTGTATTCGCATCAGGCAGGAGTTGGCGCCATGATGGAAAAAACAGATAAGCCCGGATATCTGGGCTACCTGAATCGCAACTGCGTGACTTTAGCCGAAGCGCTCAAGCCTGCTGGCTACGCCACCCTGATGACAGGTAAGTGGCATGTGGGCGATGGCGATGGCATGAAGCCCGTGAATCGTGGCTTCGATCGCTACTGGGGCGTATTGCATGGTGGGGGAATCTATTTCAAAGAAACATTAAAACTAAAACCCGAGCGCGTGTTTTATAAAGACGGCTCGCCCATCGAGGCACCTGACGATCTTTACGTAACGAATGATTTCACCGATCAAGCCATCGGTTTTGTGGATGAGGCGGTGAAGGAAAAGAAACCTTTCTTCCTCTATCTCGCACGCATCGCGCCGCACTGGCCTTTGCAAGCTAAGCCACAGGATATTGCAAAATACAAAGGACGATACGATGCCGGTTGGGATGCTGTTAGAGAAAAGCGTTTTGTAAAACAGAAGCAGCTGGGAGTGATTCCAGAAAACACCGTATTGAGTCCGCGCGATCCTGAGGCAAAAGCGTGGAGTGAAATGTCCGATGAGAAACAAAAAGATCTCGCTCACCGGATGGAAATCTACGCGGCACAGATCGATTGCATCGACCAGAACGTCGGCAAGCTCGTGGGGAAACTTAAAGATCTCGACCAGCTGGATAACACCTTGATTCTTTTTCTATCAGACAACGGTTGCTCAGCGGAAGGCGGGCCGGGTGGTTTTGACCGAGGAGAAAAAGACGCGCCGATCGGAACCGGTCTTTCCTATTCAAGCGCGGGTCTCGAATGGGCGAACGTTTCCGACACGCCTTATCGCAATTTCAAAATGTTCACCCACGAAGGCGGTATCGCGTCGCCTTTCATCGCCCACTGGCCGGCAGGCATCAAAGGCAAGGGAGAGATTCGGAAAACCGTGGGTCATGTGATCGATGTGATGCCGACCTTGCTGGAGGTTGCGGATGCGGATTACCCGAAACAGGTCGCTGGAAAAGAAATCAAACCGCAGGAGGGATTAAGTCTTGTGCCATCATTCCAAGCCGACTCCACGGGTCCGGAGCGCGTATTGTTTTGGGAGCATTATGGAAGGAAAGCGGTGCGTCGCGGAGATTGGAAGGCAGTGAGTGGTGAGAAAAACAAATGGAATCTCTATCATTTGAAAAACGATCCCACTGAGCTGACCGACCTTGCGGAAAAGGAACCCGCGAAGCTCGATGAATTCAAAGAGCTCTGGCAAACATGGGCAAAGCGTTGCGATGTGTTGAAGTGATTCGCTTGCCCATCGTCATGCTTGTTGTAGCCTTTCCCCGTGAGAACTCTGGATGCCTGTGTGAAACCCGAATGGTTGTTGTCGTTTGATTTCGACGGCACGCTGCATTATCCCGCCGATGGTGAGCCGGTGCCGGTCGCGTTTTTTGAAACGATACGCAAGCTCCGTGAAACACATAACGCGGTGTGGGGGATTAATACGGGTCGATCTATGCCGCATGTGGTGGAAGGTTTGTTAGAGAGTAAATTTCCATTTCTTCCGGATTGGGTCATCGCACGGGAGCGGGAGATTTTTTTCCCGAACGCGTTCGGACGGTTTCAACCAAATCAGGAATGGAATGCGCGTTGCGAAAAAGACATTCATCAGCTTTTCAAAAAAGCCGACAAAACACTGAAACACATCCGCAAACTCGTCGAAGAACACACCGGCGCGCAATACATCGAATTGGATGGTGATCCCGCCGGGCTGATCTCCCGCACCGAGGAGGAGATGGAATGGATCGTAGATCGTATCGCTCCCTTGGTAAACGAAGTGCCGGAACTCGGTTGGCAGCGGAACTCGATTTATCTGCGCTTCGGTCACAAGAATTACCAGAAAGGCACCACGCTCTCCGAGGTCGCTCGGATCTATCAGTTAGAAACCGCCAACACCTTCGCGATGGGTGACAGCCACAACGACGTGGAAATGCTTTCCGAGAACCATTCCGGAAAAGCCGCCTGCCCCGCGAACGCGGTCGATGAAATCCGCAAAATCATCGAATCAAGAAACGGCTACGTCGCAAAAGCCGCGCATGGAAACGGGGTGGTTGAGGCACTGAGGGTGGCTTTTGGATTGTGATGGATCTGATGACAACGCGTGCGGTAAGAATCTGGTCACGCCCCTTTAGGGCTTGGGATTCTTTGCACCACATCACCTAGGGCTTTGCCCTGGGCTATCGAATGGCGCCCCGTTGGGGCTAGTGAGATTAACTCTTTTCCCCTTCCTTCAGTCTTTGTAAAGGATATGATAGCTAAGCTGGACTACACATGAGTATCCTCAGCGTTCATTTGTTACGCGGATGTATCCCATATTTTCTTTTTGCGGAGAATTTTCCATAGCCATTCAGTTTGTTTGTTTGGCTCTTCATTAAGCTTGTTAGGAAGACAGGTTGGCCAGACGGAAGCCCAAGCTTCTTTTTTACCAGCCTCATGAAAAATCCTGTTCATCAATTCTACAAACGCTTTTCGGTGAACCGCCATTTTTTGAAGGATAGATTGCCGGATTTCTTCCGGATTTAAGGTTTGGTTAGCCCATTCATTAACAGCTTCCGCCACTGCGTCCGGATCATCGTCCACCCAACGTACATGCTTAGGATCGAATAATTCGTCACGCCCTCCTTTATTTCTGGTGGTGACCACCGGAATTCCAGCCAAGAGGTATTGAGTGGCTGCATACATGCAGCCTTCCACGGCCGAAAGGCAGAGTCCGCAACGATTTTCATTAATAATAGCATTCACCTGCTCTGTGCTAAACCAATGAACCGGGCCCTTAACAAATGGATCTTTGTACCAATGTGCATGAGTCATACAAAGGCGTGTCTCTTCAGCATATTCCGGTGGGCAATCCTTCCAGTTATGACAAAACAGCGATAGACTCTTTACCTTGGCGGCAAGATAATGGCGCTTGTAGGTGATCATGCGTGCGTCGTAGATGGCATCGAACCGCTTAGGAACAGTAGGCAGAGGCTTAAATAGTTTCTCGTCCAATAACGCATTCTGATTAATAAAATGCGCGTCGATTTTTTCCTTTTTTAGAAGATTGAATTCCATGGGATCACTGGCCAAGACCAGTATGCGATGTTTGGGATGCTTTTTTTTGTAGGCGTTTAACAAGTGCTTCAAATTCTTGATATGCCAATTATTTTGTACGATCCAAGATGTTTGCATGAGGATCGTTACTGGAAACCAATGCAAGATTGACATAAAATTCAAGAGTCCGCCCTTACCCGGACTAAGCTCCCAATCCATGGTGTAGAAAACCACCGGGTCAGATGAAAGCAAACAAGTAGAAGTTTTTTTAAAACGCAGCAAATTAAGTATGAAGTATAAAACTGGCATATAGAATTGTCTGTTCCGAGCTAAATATTGTCAACTGAATCGCCCTTTTTGCTACTTACGCAGACCGGCTTTTCAGGCCAATTTCTTGCCTTATAACAGCTAAATTTTTAGCATACACGGAAGTCAATAAACTGCGGATGAGATATGAACCGGGGTGTGCTCCTTCAGGGCTCGGAATTTTTTAAACCACATCACCTAGGGCGCTGCCCTAAGATACCTAATGGAGTCCCCGTTGAGGCTGGATCTAGAATTCCGGCCCGCTTGATCCGGATCAGCGGAACTGCCGCAACTGCTCTAGCAGTTGTCCGACGTTTACGCTTCCAGAATTGAAGGCCGCCCATCGATGCCACCGGGCGAGTGGATCAGAGGATTCCTGCTCGCCAGTGATCCTTGCCACATAAGCAACCAAGCGCGCGCGGTGCCGCTCCATTTCCTGGATCGCCTTCGCGCGGATCTCTTCGCGCGGCACATTCCGGTTGATCATCTCGCGCACGCCAGCTGCCACGGCCGCTGGTTCCGGCTCCACTGTGAGCGCATAAGCAGGGTCGAAGAAGACATCACGTCCGCCTTTGCTCGGTGTAGTCACCACTGGGAGTCCAGCCAGTAGGTATTGTATACTCGCCAGCATGGCCCCTTCCACGGCAGATAGGCAAAGCCCCACACGGCACTGATTGAGAGCTGCATTCATTTCAGACTGTTCCATCCACTGGGGGGTGCCATCCACCAGCCGATTGAACCAATGAGCATGGTTCAATCGCCTCCGGACTTCCAAGCCATGCTCCCGGTCCATACCGGGGTGGGTTTGGTAGACAATGCAGGCCAGTGAATCCACCTCCGCAGCCAACTCATGCCGCTTGAAAGGAGAAAGCCGGGCATCATATATCGCATCCCAGCTTGGCACGACGCTGGGCAGAATCCGAAACACCGATTCATCGACGAAGGCGTTGCTGGAAACCCATTCCAAACTTATCAAAGCTTGTTGGAGTGTTTTGAGTTCTTCCTCTGTATTTGCTAGAAAGTGGAGCACCACTCGGTCCTGCGGCAGTCGTAGTGCGGCAAACTCAGACGCGATTCGCTCCGCCTCCCACGCACTCTGACGCCAAGCGAGACGAACAAGGATATGGACTCGCCGAACCCGCGACGCACGGACAATCCGTCGAAGCAGAGCAGCCTCCGCCTTCAGCCTATAATCCCAAATGACCAAGACCGGCTCGGGCCCGTCGTTCAGCACCCATAGGCTAAGATCAAGCTCCATTTCTTCGCGGGTCAGGCGGCCCGAGAAATGTCCCCAATAACGCCGCAGAGTGTTAAGCATTTGCCAGTACAACATCAACATCTCACACACACAAGCGCTATCGGCATAACCCTCGGGTCAACGCGTCCGTATTCCTTGAGCGCGCCCTCCTCACTAATCTATTTACAATTAGAAGAGAATAAATATGGCGTGAAGGATTGATTTCGAATCAGAGAGGCATTTCCCGATCCTGAATCGATCCAATCAACTAACAAAGCCACGATTCGTATGGATCATGGCTTTGTGATTTTGAAAATGACGGCAACCGAAGATCGCCGCTAGGCTTTGAGGGAATTAATCCTTCTTCTTCAATAGCGGGAAGAGAACGACATCACGAATCGTTGGAGCGCCTGTTAGCATCATGACCAAGCGATCAATGCCGATGCCGATGCCGCCTGCGGGCGGCATGCCGTGCTCGAGGGTTTCGATGAAATCGTAATCGACCTTTTGTTCTTCTTCGCCGCCGGCTTGGTGTTCGAGACGTTGTTTTTGGAGGTCGGGATCGTTGAGTTCGGAGTAGCCGGGGGAGATTTCCTGACCGTTGATGATGAGTTCGTAAACCTCGACGGTTCTGCCGCCGGGGGTGACTTTGGCGAGAGGCACCAGCTCGCTGGCGACGCGGGTGACAAAGCACGGATCAAATGTGTGTTCCTCGACTTTTTTCTCGAAGACTTGTTGGATGACTTCGTAGTCCTCCATGTTTTCGGAAAGCTGCACGCCGATGGCTTCGCATTTCGCGCGGCGTTGCTCTGCAGTGATGTCGAAGAAATCAGCGCCTGCGACTTCTTTGATGAGGTCGTGATAATTTGCGCGTTTCCAAGGTCTTGTTAGATCAATGGTGCGAGTGACGTTGCCTTCTTCGTCTTTGTGCTCGATTTTCAATCCACCGCAGAATTTCTCAGCAAGGTGGCAGGTCATTTCTTCAACCATGTTAGCCATTTCTTCGAAGTCGGAAAATGCCCAGTAGGCTTCTAACATCGTGAACTCTGGGTTGTGGCGGCGGGAGATGCCTTCGTTGCGGAAGTTGCGGTTGAGTTCGAATACTTTCGTGAAGCCACCGACCAAAAGGCGTTTGAGGAAAAGCTCCGGCGCGATGCGCAGGGTGAGCGGCATACCGAGGGCGTTGTGATGTGTCTCGAACGGGCGGGCAGCAGCGCCGCCAGCGACGGATTGCAGCATGGGAGTTTCAACTTCGAGGAAGTCGCGTGCGTGGAGGAAATTGCGGATCTCTGCGATCATTTTTGAGCGAGTGATGAACAACGCCGCACTTTCCGGATTGCCGATGAGATCGAGGTGGCGTTTGCGGTATTTTGTTTCGCGATCCGTGAGCCCGTGGAATTTGTCCGGCATCGGGCGTAGGGATTTGGAAAGCACGGTGAAGGAGGAAACTTTAATCGTCGGCTCGCCGGTGCGG
>JANOKJ010000055.1:0-8331 GCA_031419275.1 Akkermansiaceae bacterium
TTTATTGCGCGTGCCGAGCATGGCAAAGGGGTTGATAAAAACGTTGGCTACGCGGTTCCTTACCGGACCTTGTATTCAAGGAGCGTTCCCAACCTTTTTATGGCTGGACGCAACATCAGTGTGGAGCGCGATGCGCTGGGAACGATTCGGGTGATGAAAACCATCGGCATGATGGGTGTGGTAATTGGACGTGCGGCGGCGCTGGCGACGGTTCACGATTGCACTCCAAGGGACATTTATGCGAAGCATCTCGATCAAGTGAAAGGTTTGTGGAAACTTCCGGGCGACAAACGTTTCGCGAGTCTCGATGAGCTAAAAAAATCCCTTGATGACAAAACCGAGAGTGCAAAGCCTGCAAACTAACGGGCGCAGGCGATTGATGCGGTGGGCGCTTGGCGCCTATCGGCTTGGAATTATTTTGGTGGCGCTGGTTTGTCTTCGTGCGCTGCCGGATGATGTTGCAGAGTTGGATCGCGCTGTGGTTTTATCGCATGCCAAGCAGGTATTACCCGATGTTGTCGCCATCGGAGATCCGGCAGATGGTTTGTATCCGCTCAAAGACGAGACAGGAGAAAGTGTAGGTTGGGCGACATCGACTTCTCCAGAGGCGGAGAAGATCCAAGGTTACTCGGGTCCGTCAGAGTTGTTAGTGATTTTTGACAAGGATAGAAAAGTCAAAGCGGTGAAGTTCCTCGCAAGCTCGGATACCGACGGTCATGTGGAGAAGGTTAGGCGGGATGGAAAATTTTGGGCGCAGTGGAACGGGAAATCCGAGTCCTCATTAGGTGCGGCGGGTTCACCTATCGTGGTTTCTGGAGCAACGCTGACCAGTGAGGCGATGGCGCGTGGTGTCGCGGCGCGGTTCGGTGCGGAGGGAATGGAACAATGGTTTCCTGCTCCGCTGGTCTTGGCGGATGTGAAGAAATGGTTTCCGGATGGTGATCTTATTTCATCTAACAAAACGAGTGGAACGTATCGAGTAAGTAAGGGTAAAGAAGCCATCGGCACCGTGTTGCGCAGCAGTCGGATGGGAGTTTCCGCGCGAGGTTTCAACGGAACATCGGATGTGATCGTTGCGTTGGATCGCGATGAGAAAAAGGTTCTAGGGATAGCATTTCTCGGGAGTCGCGATAACGAACCTTACGTGAGCTCGGTGAAAGAGGAGGTAAAATACGCGGATGGGTTTGCAGGGAAGAGCGTGGAGGAAATTCTGCCAGAAGATACTTGGGTTTCGCCTTCGTTGTTTACTAGTGGTGCGAGTTACACGAATCACGCGGTGGTGGAGAGTGTGAGGGAAATGCTGAGCCGGCATATTGCAGATGAGAAAAAAGCTGGGTTTTCTTGGAAAAGCGCGCTGGCGATTTCATGGATCGCGATTGGGGTGTTTTTGGGAATCAGCAAAGTGGGAGGGAAAAAGTCGATGCGTTTTGGGTTCGCGGTGGTATCGGTTGCCGCTGGTGTTGGGTTGGGATGGATGGTGAGTCAGGATCAGTTGTTAGGTTGGGGGGCGAATGGTTTTGGTGCGGGTGCGATTTTGCCTCTGGTTGTGCTGACCGCAGCGGCATTGATGGTGCCTGCATTCACGGGAAAAAACGTCTATTGCAACCGCATCTGTCCGCATGGTGCGGCTCAGACTTTGGCCGGCGGCTTGGTGAAAAAGCGGTTTCATCTTCCTGCAAAACTCCACGCGGTGTTGGTGCGCTTGCCATGGGCGACCCTGATCGTGATTTGGTTGCTTGCCCTGATTGGTAGTGGATTGCCACTTGCATATTTCGAGCCGTTTGAAACATGGAGCTCGGGTTTTGTAGCGTTTGTTCCTGCTGCGATTTTCACGATTGGATTGGTGGCGGCGTTTTTCCTGCCCCAGGCGTATTGTCATTACGGTTGCCCGACGGGCGCGATGCTGAGATTTCTAACTCAATCGCCTTCGGCATGGACTCGTAAAGATACTGTGGCGACGGTTTTGATCGGGGCGGCTTGTTTGTATGTTTTTCTATGAATTTGAATCTGAAGTCAAAATGAAGATTTTCATCGCAGAGACGCAGAGGTCACAGAGGGAACGCAGAGCTCGGTTTGTGTTTCCTGGTAAGATTTTGATGAGTGGATTGCTCAGCTTGTTCTTCTGCTTTTCATGCGAAAAGAAATCAGAGCCGCATATCCTTAGTGGCGCAGCAATGGGGACGACTTGGAAGCTCGCATGGCGTGGCGATGGTGCGAAGAATTTTGCGCCGGAAGTTGCAGAAGTTTTGGAGAAATGGGAGGCGGTGCTGAGTAAGTGGCGAGAGGAATCGGATGTTTCTCGCGCGAATCGAGGGGAGCCGATCACGCCGGATTTACAGAGAGTCATCGATCTAGCAGAAGTGATTCACCAAAAGAGCTCTGGAGCATTTGATTATCGTTTGCTGAAAGAGACGAGTGATGCGGGTTTCGGACCCAGTGGAAGTGGGATGGATCTTTCTGCGATTGGCGAGGGCTTTGCGATAGATCGGGTTGGGGAGCGACTGCGTGAACTTGGAGTTACAGATTTTGTTTTTGAATTGGGTGGTGAAATTTTAGTGGGAGATGGGGAATGGGAAGTCGCTATCGAAGCTCCAGATCCAGCGACTCGAACGCTTTCAAGAACCATGAAGTTGCGCGGACGCGCGGTTGCTACCAGTGGAAACTATCGTCAGTTCAAACCTGCTTCCGGTGGGTTAGCGGGCCATATTATTGATCCTAAAACTCACACTCCGGTGATCCGTCCGCCATCATCGGTGACGGTTCTTGCAAATGACTGCGCAACTGCCGATGCATGGGCCACTGCGTTGTTTGTGCTAGGGCCAGATTTTAAAGCGCCGGAGGGAATCGAGGTTCAGTGGAATATTGAGAATTAGGGGAAAGAGAGCTGAACCCGAAAACCGATTTTCTTATGAATGGCAGGGTCAACTCGCCGAGTTGACCGTGATTTCTATAGATGAGGGGAGGAGAGAGCATCAAGGAAGGTCTCACGTCTGTTTCAGTGATCGCTCCTGATCGTTTTTGAAATGGGTCGAGTGCGGCGCCTCGACCCTACCTTTTTAGAGTTTTAACGTCTGAAGCACGGGGAGGTGTTCTGGGCCAAGTTCTAATCCGGTGATGGCGCGGAGGTCGGCTTCGATGGCATCCAGAACGTCGAGTTCTGGGCGGAAATCGGCGGCGTGGTAGGAAGAGCGGACGAGTGGGCCGGAGGCGCAATGGCGGAAGCCTTTATCGAGGGCGATTTGTTTGTATTCCGCAAATTGATCGGGGTGGATGTATTCAACGACAGGCAAATGTTTGGGTGTCGGGCGGAGGTATTGGCCGAGGGTGAGCACCGTAACGTCGTGTTCTAACAGATCGTCCATCGCTTTGAGGATTTCTTCATGGCGTTCGCCGAGTCCGAGCATGATGCCGGATTTGGTGGAGACGTTGCCGTTGACCATTTGTTTGGCTTTTTTCAGGACGGTGAGGGAGCGTTGATATTTCGCACGTGAACGGACGAGAGGAGTGAGGCGCTCGACGGTTTCGAGGTTGTGATTAAAAATATGCGGACGAGCATCCATGACCATTTGCAGGGCCCAATCGCGATCGTTGAAATCGGGGACGAGGACTTCGATGATGATCCCTGGATTGACTTCACGCACCGCGCGTATCGTTTCACGAAAATGTTCGGCTCCACCGTCTTTGAGGTCATCGCGAGCGACGGCGGTGATGACGATGTGTTTGAGGTTCATCCGGCTAGTGGCCTCGGCGACGCGGGCGGGTTCGTCGGATTCAAGGGCGTCGGGTTTGGCGGTTTTGACTGCGCAGAAACCACAGGCTCGAGTGCATTTATCGCCAGCGATCATGAAGGTTGCGGTGCCTTGTCCCCAACACTCCCAGCGGTTCGGGCACTGGGCTTCTTCACAGACCGTAACGAGCTTGAGATCGGTGATCAGGGATTTGGTCGACCAGAAGGCAGGATTGTTCGGAAGACGGACTTTAATCCACGAGGGCTTTTGCTCTCGGTGGAGGGTTGGATCCATTTTCATTTTCGGGCCGCAGGTGGACATGGCGTCACCCTAAGTTTCAAATCTCAAAGTTCAACCCTCAAGGGGAGAAACTTTAAGTTTTAAACTTTAAACTTCAATGAAGAGGTTAAATGGAGGAGCGATGGGGTATTCAGCATCTCTTCCTTGAGATTTAAAGTTTAGAGTTTCAAGCTTCCTAGCTATATAAGAGCTGACTCATCGCGAGATAAAGCGGGATGCCGAGGACTAGGTTGAAGGGGAAGGTGATGCCCAGTGAGGTGGTGACGTAGACTGCGGGGTCGGCGTTGGGGAGGGAGGCGCGGACGGCGGCGGGTGCGGCGATGTAGGATGCACTGGCGGCTAGGACGGCGAAGATGACCGCACCGCCTTGGCTGAGGCCGATCGACCATGCGAGAACCAGTCCGAGGCAGGCTTGGACGATGGGTGCGAAGATGGCGAAGGCGATCAGGCTTTTTCTGACTCCTTTGGATTCTTTGATTTTCGCCCCTGCGATGAGACCCATTTCGAGGAGGAATAACATCAGCACGCCGTAGAAGGGTGAGATGAGGAAGGGTTCGAGGAGGGCGCGGCTTTGATCGCTGGCGGTGGCTCCGCAGACGATGCCGCAGATCAGCAGGATGAAGGTTTTGCCGGTGATCACCTCGTGGATGGAGTTTTTGAGCGGGGTTTTGGCTTGGGCGCTGAACGATTTGGCGAGCACCATGGCGACGAAGATGGCGGGGATTTCCATGGCTGCCATGATGGCGGGCATGAATTTTTCGTAGCTGATGTTTTGTTGATCGAGGAAGGCAAGGCAGGCCATGAAGGTGACAGCCGAGACCGAGCCATAGTGAGCGGCGAGAGCGGCGGCATCGGAGACCCGCAGTTTGAGGATTTTACGGGTGAAGAGGAAAACGAGGACCGGAATCAGGCTGCCGATGACGAGTGTGATGGCAAGTGGCGCGGCGAGTTCAATGAGGCTAGAGCTGGCGATCGCTTTTCCACCTTTGAAGCCAATGGCTAGAAGGAGGTAGATGGTGAGTCCTTGGTAGACCTGTTCGGGAAATTTCAGGTCGCTTCTGACGTAAACCGCTACAATTCCAGCGGCGAAGGCAATGACGGGTGGTGAGATGAGGTTGGCTAGTAGTAGGGCGATGGATTCCATGTATTGCTGTGCTGGCCGAAGGTATAATTCTCACTTGGTGAAATACGCAAGTAAAAACACGAAAAAAATGTCGTGAAATGAAAATTGGTAATAAAATCCATTAGATCATTGGGATTTAAGTGATGTATGAACCTTAAATTTTGAAATTCAGAAGGTTTCCCATGCGTAAGGGAGGGTAATGAGGGGGTTGATTGTCTTGATGCTGAGTATGGTTTTCGCCTGTGCGGGGGAAAAGGTGGTGAGCGAGAAGCTGGATATATCAAAAGTCGTTTCTGAGTTTCCGGTGGGCTTTTGTTTGCTAACGACGCCTGAGCGGCAATACATGGCCTATTACGATGCGGATCGGAACATGGTGGTCGCATCGCGCAAGTTAGATGCGACTGCATGGGTTTACCAAGTGCTGCCGACGAAAATTGTTTGGGACTCTCACAACTACGTCACGATGGCCATCGATAGCGTGGGGCAATTGCACGTTTCTGGGAATATGCACAAAGTTCCATTGATCTATTTCCGCACCGAAAAGCCTGGCGATATCACCACCTTGAAGCCTGCTAAAATGACAGGGAAACTGGAGAGCAAAGTCACCTATCCACGTTTTTTTAGAGATAAGGAAAATCGACTCATTTTCTCATATCGGGATGGAGCATCAGGTGGCGGGTCGACTTACTACAATCGCTATGATGCGGAGAAACAAACATGGACACGTCTATTCGATACTCCGTTGTTTGATGGGGAGAATAAACAAAATGCTTATTCGACCGAACCTTTTTTAGGGCCTGATGGAATGTTTCATGTGCATTGGGTTTGGCGAGATACCTCAGATTGCGCGACGAATCATGATCTCTCGTATATGCGTAGTCCTGATCTCATTCATTGGGAATCGATCTCGGGTCAGAAAGTTGAGTTGCCCATTCGGTTAGAAAATAAAGCGCTTTATGTCGATCCTATCCCATCAGGTGGTGGTATCATTAATGGGGGACATCGGTTGGTGTTCGATTCGGATAAGAATCCTTTGTTAGTCTATCATAAATCTGATGCCAAAGACAACATGCAGATCTATGCGGCAAGAGTTGAGAAGGGTAAATGGACGACGCATGCTTTAACCAAATGGGAACATCCCGTTAAGTTCAGTGGCGGCGGTAGTATGCCTTTTAAAGGGATATCTCTTGGTGATGTTTCAGCGGTTATGCCTGATGTTGTCTCGGTCGATTATCGGCATAAGGATTACGGTTCAGGAACGTTACAGTTTAATGCGAAGACCATGAAGTTATTGGATGTTCCTGTTCCGAAGGCGAATCGTTTTCCTAAGGAGATAAGTAAGTTGGAAAGCGATTTTGAGGGAATGAATGTCCGTCGTGCAAACGATGAAGGTAGTTGTGGCATTGAAGGCGTTACATACCTTTTGAAATGGGAGGCACTTGGCGCGAATAACGATCAACCAAGAAATCCGCCGCTTCCCGAGCCTTCTCAGTTGAGGATTTATAAGATCACAGAGAAGTGAAGTTGATCACTAGGTCATCTTATTCATCGATTCTATATTCATGATAAATTTTTCGTGATTTATAGATCTGACTATTTTAGATTCCTCGATATGAATGAATCTTCCAACTGGACGTTTTTCACCAATCACGCCCATGTGATGGTTTGCCTGGCGCGAAATGGGGACAGACCCCTGCGTGAGGTTGCGGTGGATATCGGGATCACCGAGCGGGCGGTGCAACGCATCGTCGCGGATCTGGAGGATGGTGGATATTTGAAACGGGAGCGCGAGGGACGGAGAAATCGCTATTCGCTGATTCTAGATACTCCGCTCAGGCATTCGTTGGAAGCGGATCACTCGATTGGGGATGTGTTGCGGGTGTTGATGGAGGATTGAAATCAACTTTACCTAAACCATGAATCCAAACTGGCTCGGAATTTTCTCTGCGATTCTAGCAGTTGTTGGATTTCTCGTTGCGTATCGGTTTGCGATCAAGAAACCGTTAAAATCGCGAGTGTGGTTGGTTGTTGTTGCTGTCATTGCGGCGATTCCGGGAGCTAGTTTTGCGGTGTATTATGCGCACATTATTCCTGAGACGAGTTGGTATTATCAGTTCCGGAGCATCGCAGGGACAGAGTTGCTGATGGTGTTTGTTGGGGTAGCGGGTGGATTTTTCGCTACGCTGCTACCGCGGCTGCTTTTGGCTCTGCCATTATTTGGAGCGGTGGCGATTTCTGTTGTTCCAATTCTCAAGCCATTGATCGGTCCTATACCACAGGATCATTTCAAAAATCAATGGGATGAAGAGGTTTGTATGCAGAGCACCGCATCGACCTGTGGTGCGGCATCGACCGCAACGATTCTGAAAAGGTTAGGGATCGATGTGACAGAATTGGAAATCGCCAAAGAAGCTCACTCATACATTGCAGGTACAGAAGCTTGGTATTTGGCGAGATCTTTGCGATCGCGTGGGTGTCATGTCGTCTTTGATTTTCGTTCTGGATTTTCACCAGAAAGCGGACTCCCGGCGGTAGTGGGCGTTAGGCTTGGAATGGCTGGGCATTTTATTGCCGTTCTCGGACGTGAGGGGGATCGTTTGATTGTCGGTGATCCGCTGCGGGGAAGGGAAATGCTGACGTTGGAAGAGTTACATGAACGTTATGAGTTCACGGGGTTTCATATGAGGATTAAACCAAATCATCCATGAGACCTCTTTTGCCACAGTCCAGATTCAACTTTCCCGTGCTGTTTAAGCTGGTGGTGATTTATGGGGTTGTTGCTTTGATCGTTCTGCTTTGTGTGGTCGTCGTAGATTTCGTAATTCATAGATGTGATTACTACTGGAGGGATTATACTATCTTTGGAAAGAGTACGCTGCTTGATAATTTGGACCGTGATTTTGTAGGTATGGATAGTAATTTCATGAGAACTATCCATCAGACCCCTCTGCTTACCTTACTTGCTCCTTTTGGGACAGGAGGTATTTTAGGTGTGATCCACTACATTTTTGTTAGGAGAAGGAAGTCTGATATTCAGACGATAGAGGAATCATTAGAGTCGGAAGTGGATTTAAAGTAGCTAGCGATCGACGGTCAACTGGGCCAGTTGACCCTACCTGTTTTGTTAGGCGCGGCGGGACGCCGCTTGCACGGCCTGCCGCGAGACGCAGCAGCTACTAA
>JANOKJ010000056.1:0-16838 GCA_031419275.1 Akkermansiaceae bacterium
CGCGGCAGCCGTTGGCATCGAGTCCGTAGACTTTGAAGTCGATGGATTGACCTGCCTTGAGAGCGAATTCTGCGGGGACGACCTGTAGGCTAGCGATTTCACCGGGCGCGGGTTTCGGCGTGGGCTCGACACCGACGTAAGTGCCTTCTTTCGAGCCGAAGCAATGCAGTTTGTCCTTGCTGAAAATATACACCTTGCCAGCCCAGATCGCAGGCGCGCCGAGGAGGTTGTTTTCAAACTTGGTTTCAAAAAGGCGCTCGGCTTTGTCTGGGCCGGGTTTGAGAATGTGGAACGTGCCGTCGAACATCGGGACGTAGAGCTTGCCGTCGGCAAAGGTGGGCGAGGCGTGGATTTGGTCGGGAGCGAGTTTCTCGGACCACAGGGTTTTGCCCGAGGCGGCATCGACACACAACAGGGAGCCGGTGGCGATGGTCGAGTAGATTTTCCCGTTCGCGAGGGTTGGGGAGGAGCTGAAGGCGGTGATTTCGTCGTTGCGCCAGAGCTCAGCTTCTTTGCCGAGAGTGATGAGTTCGGTGGGGTATTCGGTCGGCATTTTCAGACAAACCATGCGGCCAGCGGTAGAGGCATCGGTGTTTTCGGTGCCGTGGACGGCGACGAGTTTGTTATCGCCTAACAGAAGAACCTGAGCATTGACGCCGCCTTGGGAAAGGCGGAAGCGCCAGAGGGACTTGCCGGTGTTAGCGTCGATGCAGACCACGTGGCCGCAACCGGTGCCGGCATAAAAAACATCGCGTCCAGCGAGTTTACCGAAAACAGGAAGAGCGAACGAGCTATCCACGGGAACGATGCCGGGTGTGGAGGCCCAGACGAGTTCGCCGGTGAGTTTGTCGAAGGCATAGAAGCGGTCGGCGGCCGGGCCATCGCCACCCCAGTTGGCGGTGACGCAGTGGAAAATGACGAGATGCTCGTAAATGGCGGGGGCTCCGCTGCGACCGTTCGGGAAGGTGAGTCGGCCGAAATCCTCCATCAGTGAATGCTCCCAAAGCAGTTTACCGTCGCCCGTGTAAGCGACACTGTGGCCGTTGCTAAACTGGAGATAGACATTTCCCGTGGCCGGATCGATGGCGGGAGCGCCGATGCCATAACGGCTGTAAACCACATCGCTGAGGTAATCCGTGTAGCGCACTTCCCAGAGCTTTTTGCCGGTTACGGCGTCGAGGCAAAGCAATGCCTCACGAACGTCCTCGCCGACCTCACCGTAAAAGCCGAACGCGTAGAGTTTGCCGTTCGCGATGACCGGAGTGCCCGCACCGTGAATGTCATACGTCCAGAGCTCGGAGCCGGGTTCACATTTCTCCGGCAGGCCAGTTTCCAGAGAGGCTCCGGTATGAAGTGGGCCGCGCCAGTTGAGCCAGCCGGTGGTTTCAGCGGCACTGGCCGCGAACAGCGGTAAAGCGGCAATAAGCAAGGTGAGTTTCATTGTGGGAAATGAGGAGAGGTTTAACAAAAGTGGAGGATACGCCTTAGTTTACGAAGCGCACGGAATATTTCGATCAAAACATTGTGCGGAGGCGTAATCCGAACAACTGAGGATTTCCCGGCGAGCCTGCGGCGATCTGTGGATTGATGAAGGAGTAGTATTGCTCATCGAGCAAATTACGGCCGAAAAGAGCGATGGTGAAACGCTCTGTCGTGTAGCCGATTTCAGCATCCCAGACGACGTATGCATCTTGGGTGAAAGTGCCGGTGTTGGCCGCATCGAAACGAGTCGGGCCGGAGACGCGCGCCGAGGTCTGGGCGAAGAACCCGCTATCGAAGTCATAGCGAACGCCAGCACTTCCAGTGTATTCAGGCACAAAGGGAACTTCCTTGCCATTGAAGTTCACTAAGGGGGCAAACGGATCCGTGTAGGAGTCAAACTCAGCGTTCACATATCCCACGCTGCTGCGGATGGTGAGGCGCTCGATAGGTGTCCAAGCGAGATCCAGCTCAACTCCGCGGGAAGTAACCTCATCGGCATTGACGACAGCGAAGTCGGTGCTGAATGGCACGGACTGGTTAAATTGGTAATCGTCGATCTGATCCCAAAAGCCGCGCAGTCCGATTCGTAGATCGTGATCCGAGTTTTCATATTGGAAGCCAATTTCGTTAGACCAGTTTCTTTCGCGCTCAAATTCGGGACCGTTGGCCGAATCCACATAGGCCGTGAATCCACCAGGCTTGTTGCCGATGCTGCTGCGTATAAACCAATCCACCGTAGGGGTAACGGAATAGGTGAGGCCAATGACAGGGGATAAAAACAATTCGTCTCGAGAACCTCGAACGGTGTTGGTCGCAGTGGTGATGTCGGTTTTTACGCGGTCGATTTCGGATTCGTGGTAGTCGAGTCGCAGCCCGGCGTCCAAGGCTAGCGAGTCATTGATCTGCCATGTCACATTTCCGAAGCTGGCCAGATTGAGCTGTTCGATGTCGAAGCGGGTGGTGTCGTTTACGATGGGAGTAAAGGGAAAGAACACAGGAGGAAAGGGAACTGCGGTGGTTCTCACGGCGGTTCCCTCATTGTCGATCCACATCTGGAACAAGCCTGCCTGCCAGCGCAGTGCGCTTTCTTCTACGGAAGAGAAACGGATTTCGTTAGAAACCAGATCCTGAGACTGAGTAATGGAGGACCTTGCGTCAGCCGGAGATCCTGCCAGTGGTGTTCCATTGAAAACGACCCACGGTGTGGTTCCATCTGTTAGATCCAAATCCACGGTCGAGGGATCGAGATCCCAAGTTTGGTAGCTGGTGATGGTTTCCATTTTTCCCCAATCGAGATCCTTGCGCGAGTGGAGGGAAAACTGGTGGCGCTCCAGATCGGTGGATCCAAGGAAATCCGATGAATCGTTGAACGGATCGGCGCTGAACAACGAACTGAGCCGCTGCGAGCCGTCGTTAACAAACTCGCCGTAGTAGCGGAGCCGGAGTTCGAAATCATCGCTGGGGTTCCAGAACAGATTGAATAACCCGCCAGTGGCCTCGCGGTCGTCGGTTTCATCGCCCAGAAAGCTGTTATGAATGTATCCGTCGCGTTGGTCATGGAAAAGCTGGAGGGTGTGCGAGAAATCGCCGCCGAGCGGTCCCGAAGTTTGCAATCCGAGCCCGACGTGATCGTAGGAGCCGTATTCCGTGGTCAAACTACCGGCGAACTTTTCGCCCGGACGCGGGGTGAACATTTCCACCATCCCGGCGGGGCCATTGCGGCCGAAGTTAGGTCCCTGCGGACCGCGGTGAACCCGCACTTCCTCGAGCTCTAACAACTCGGACGGATAGCTGAAGGCGTGGCCTAACGGAACGTCGTCGATCATGAGTCCAAGCGCAGGCGGGCCGAAGAAAAGCGTGTTGGTGGAACCGCGCATCGTGACCACTTGGCCATAGCCGCGCGAATCGGCGGAAACCACATTGAATCCGGGAACGATTCCCGTGAGATCGGAAAACGAGTTAGCCTGGAAAAGTTCCAGAGATTCACTGGAAATCACGCTGACAGCGGCTGGCTCGCCATCGCTGCGCTCAGCCTCGACGATGGTCGGATCGAGTGATAGGGGTTCTTGTGCATGGACGGCGGCGGTTAGAGCGAGGGCAAGGGAAGCGATGCGCATGGATGGAGTGTTAGTTGGATAAAAGTAGTATAATACCGATAGTTTAGCTGGAGCTTGACCGTGCGAAAACGAAAAAACTTCCTAGCTTCGAGTAAGTTCCGTGTAACCTTTTAGCTTGTCAAGTGTGGGGATAAGCTAATCCAGCCTATCAAAGTTCAAATGGAATTTGCGATAGATTTGAACGTTGTCCTTTGTCGCAACTCGTAACATCCGTTTCTATCTTTTTTACTATGTGGCTATCATTAAACCACCGTAATCAAAATCATGCGTATTTGCATGAGGCTTAAAAAATTCTCAACCCCGTCAAATCTGCCCCAACCCGCTCTTCGTTTTTATCTCCGTCAACTCTAGAAGAACATCCCCTCTCACTCCTCCATAACCCTTTGTTTATCTTGTTTTGTAGTGTGGACACTGACAAGCATCCACCCAAAAATTATCCAATAGTTAAATGTATACTTGGCAGTTTTTTGAGGGTCAGAAAAATGGAGGCGCGGCAGTTCACGGCGGAGAGTTTTTATCAAATCTCAGCTTGCGGGGAAAGGCGATAATAGCTGAATCTTCCTTGGAAATCATCAAACGAGTCGCGTTTCTTACTGGCGTGAAGGATTGATGCTCTGGCTGAAAAATGCAATTCAAGGAGCGGGTCTAGACTGGCCGGGACAGCACAGGATTGGGGTGGGCCCGGGTGTTGGGACGTTTGGAAAATAATTGTGATCTATCTGCGGAGGCTCTCACATCAAGAAGCTCGTTCGACTTTGGCATGAAAACTGGGTGGCATGTTCACTGCGGTGGGCTGTAACTATTGTTCCTAAAACCGAAGTGCGTTGTATAGTCTTTGCGGCAACAAAATCAGGCGAAAAGTGCGCCCCCCGTCAAGAACACATGTCTGTCCAAAATCGACTCCTGCATGAGCTACCTGCACAGCGGCACCCGCAAACGTAGTATAACAGAGGATCGTAAACAGGGTGAGAAGGAATCGTAGTGCACTACTCATAATCATTCCTGAGTCTCTCTCATAACCCAAGCAAGGAGCAAGGCAAGTCGTAACAGCAAGTGTTTGCCATTATTCATCGTGCGTCTCCTCGACATCGCGATTCAGAACTTCTTTGCCCGCTTCGGTCACCATCAAACGGGGCAAGGGTTCTCCTTCCTTGGCGACTTCCGCAATCAAGCCTTGCTCTACCAATGTTCTGAGGTCGAGATCGCCCGGATCGTGGCGAGAAACCCAAGCACGCGAGAGTTGATACCAGTTCCAATCGCCACTTCGTGGTTCGAGCATCTTTAGCAAAGTTATGTGAGAAGATTTCATATTCAGAATCCCAACGCTTTCAAGGCCTCTGGAACATAGAGAAGCTCTTCGCTTCTCAAGGGAAGACCGTATTCCTGCAATGTCGCTGAATGTGTCTGCCTCCAAAGATTGGTAGCATCGTCAAGACTGGAAGGAACCCCTTCAGCCCAGCCCAAATTGCGATACCTCACCCCTTCTCTGATCTCATGCAGGTAGAATCGAAGATCAGTTGGTGTGGCCACCAGATCTCCAGAAGCGATGCTCTTGAGCCGACCCACCATGATCGTATTGGCATTATCGGGACCGAAGCGTGCTAGATGCTTCTCCACCAATCCGATGCCCCCGGGAGTCACCCTTGCATTATCAATGCTAAGGTTTCTCAGCGGGCCGCCAGCCAAGCTTTCGTCAAAACCACTCCATGCAGTTGCCGGGCCTCGACCTCCCTTTGCGGCAATGGGCAAAGGCGCTGCTGGAGTCGGTCTTTTTAGGAGAAGACGCGGGGCTTGTTGACCAATGCCCTGAACCATTGGAGTATTCGCTCTAGTTGCAGGATAGAGATACATAGCCAACAGCACAGCATTACTCCCCGCTGTAACGACCCGTTGCCCACCACTGAGATGCTCAACTCTTTCTCCGCCAAAGTTGGCATCGTAGACATAATCAACCTGCTTACCGGAGAAGATAGCTTCAGTCATCCCTTCAAACTCTCTGTTAATAGGTAATTCATTCATCGAGTCCCATAATGCCACTGGAAGCGAATGACCTTCATTGAGGTTATGATTAAAGCGCACGAATCCACTCTTACCTGGCTCGATAACCATGTCTTGAGTAATGGGGTCATGATTTTTCAACGCATCCGAGATTGCATCACCTACACCTTTCTTGCCCGTAGCAAAGTCTGTTGCGTTTTCAACGTGTTTATTACCCCACTTAAAAAATGAGTATCCACCAGGACCAAAGGCTAATCTTAGCAAACGGTCGGTTCCGCTATTCTCATCATTGGTAATTTCCACTTCCGAGAGCCCATGCACATCAATTTTATTAATCGGATCATTTCCGGCAAACTGATAGAGGTTTACGGTTTCATTTTCTCCTAATGGATCACGTGACATCCACTGACCGGTTATCGGATCATAATAACGGTGACCGTAGTAGTAGAGGCCGGTTTCTTGATCTAGATATTTGGTTCCCCAGCGCCATGGGTTGCTGTTGGCTTGTGATCCTGTGGCTAAGATTTTTTCTCCAAATGGGCCGTACTGGTAGCTCGCCAACAGGTCCTTGTTGATGTTTGTTAGCGCGATGACGTGTCCTGTTCCGTCGCACAGAGGGATGATATTTGTGGTGGCGTTGCCTTTGGTTTCACGGATGAGTAAAAGTCCACCCGCGCCACCCGCTGCACCATCGGCGATGTCGGGACCCCAAAGGTATTTTCTTTCGAGGGTTGTTAGACCGCTGGGGAGTTGATGGCGTTCGTATAGCAAATCCCATCCATCCCAAATAAAGGTGATGATTTTTTCGGAAACCACCGCTCCGTTTTGAAATTCGATGACGTGTTTTTTGATGCGTCGGCCTTCTGAGTCGTATGTGAAAGTGATGTCGTAAGCTTGAGCCGCTGTGGTGTGGTTTTTTGTGCGGACTCGGGCGAGTTGGTTTTTTGCGTCCCAGCCAAAATCCCACTGAGCGGATGACTGGCGGTTACCTGCTGCGTCGAAAGTAAATGTCTCGGCTGCGGGTGGCACCCAAACGGCTCCGCTTTTTTCGGATTTTGCATCGGGATCTGCAAGTGGGTTAGCTGCTGGGTTTCCGGCTCCTTCTCCTGCATCTTCGATGATGGCCAATGTTTCCCATGGCACCCATCCTCCCTCGACTCCGGGTGGAGTGATAGCGGCATCGTGATTGCCATCAAAATTTGGTATCTCCACTCCATTAAACCAGACACGGGCATCGGGGTGGGCTTTGATTGACAGGGTTTTGTTTTGGCTGTGCGTCCAAGCGGTGGTCCGGTTTAGGATGTCGGTGGTGTTAGCTGTGCCTTTGTCTGTGCGTCTGCCAATTCCATCGAAGGCGTAATTGAATGTGCCGAGTGTGGGATGGGTCGCGGACGTAAGCTGGCCTCCTGATCCGTAAACGTAGGTCCATGTCCCGCCTGCGGTTTCACATTTCAGACGTCTTCCTAAAGCATCGAATGTATTTTCACCCGCCGCATAATCGAAGCTCGGTGCGTTAGGTACATCTGATGTTGCTTCTTCAATCCGTCCACCTACGCCCCTTATCCAAGTTTGGGTAACGCTGTTCGTGCCATCACTCCAGATGTATCCCGTGATATTGCCTGCTGCATTTCGCTGAGGGGTAGCGGTGATGTTGCCGCTTGCTAGATTGGTGACTTGATCGCTTGCGCCGTTGAGGGCTTTGGCGGTTGTGTGGATGGCGTTGCCATCGCGTTTGAGCAGAGTTCCGGTTTGGCGGCCAAACTCATCCCGTCCGGGAATAATCTGGTAACCTTTGAGCACTCCTCCGGTGTAGAGCGATCCGTTCATTCTTCCTTTGAAATACGTCAAGCTGCGGGTGCCGGATGGATCGGTGTGGGTTTTGATCTGACCAGAGCGATTGTATTCGAAACCGTGACCAATGGCTGGGATCGTGAACGGACCGGAGGCCATAGCTGGCCATGTCGCCGCTGTTAGATCTTTCGCACCATCGTTTGAATAACCTAGAGAGATAGCTCCACCACGCGCTAGGCTAATGGACGCAAGAAGTTCGCTGCTATATCCCAGCGATTTGCCTGTGCTGTCGGCGTAGGTTTTGGTGGTGGTTGCGAGTGCTGCGTTGTAGGCGGTTTCTGTAGCTGCACCTACGGCGGGAGTGACGGTGTTTTTGTAGCCGCTACCGGATTTAGAGAGAACTTCGGATTTCCCAATGACGTTTGCTCCGCTGGTGGATTTATTGGTGCCGTCCAAACTTCTTTCAACGGTTTTGCCGTTCACGGTAAGTAATTCGATACCGTTGCTAATACTGTGTTCGCCAAGGATGTTTCCGCGTCCGGGTGCGGTGAGTGAGGCGAGCGTATTGTTCTCATTGAAACTTGCGGTATGTGTTTCACCACCGATGCTCAATGAAACATTTTCCAATGAACCATCCGCGCGCCAAACAGGATTGAGTGAAGTTGCAGGGATGCCCGTTCCACTGAGATCATTATCGATAGGCAGACCGAGATTGTTACATTTTTCTACCCGCGACCAACCTTTGGAGGAGGTGATGGTCATGGTCTTGGTGGGATAGAGTAGAGGCGGTTGGGTGGGGAAAGAAAGTGTCTGCGTGATGGTTTCTTCGTTGCCGTTGATTTTGCTGACGGTCACTCCAGTGGCGGGTGTGAATGTGGTTTCTAACACTTCACGCATTCCGCTGTCTTCGGTGACGCTGAGAGTGGTTTTGATATTTCCTTCATTAATTTCAGTGGTGGATTCAGTGTAGCGATCTGAAGCACCGAGTTCGCCGTTACCATTCACATCGATACCTGAGCGTGAAACCATCGCCACGGTATCGCTTTCGGTAATCATTTTCCGACCTGATGGATCGGTGGTGATGACTCTTTTCAGAGTAGCGGCAGGAAGACTATAACTGTAAGTGATTTGGGTGGTGCCGCTGGATTTGGATGGAGTGACAACTTTGTGTGTACGACCCCATGCGTCGGTATGGGTTGTAGCAAACGTTCCGGGAACTTCTGCAACAGCGGTTTTTGAAACGAACAGCCCGTCTACGATGGAAAGCGCATCTCCAGCAATACCGCCGTAGGCGAGGGTTGTTCCTGTTGCAGAAGTGAGGCTGCCGTCATTGAGATCGGTTGTGTTGGTGAGACTTACCTCGGTTGCAGTGTCAGTGATTTGAGTGGCGAGTTGTCCACCCGTGTAAGTATTGAGTAATTCGGTGGGCTGACCGCCCTCGGCGCGCGCTGAGATTGGGTTACCTACTCCGTCGGAAGTTTTATTCCAGCCACGGTCGCCCAGCGCTGCTATCGGTAAAGAGTTTTGAATGGATTTGCCACCGTCGGTAAAGCTGAGAGTGCCAGAGTTACCGTTCCAATCATAGTTGGTGGCTCGTCCAATGGCGTCATAAACGAGGTTATCAGTGGTGACGCCTAGTGGATTGGTAGAGCCTGAAATCCTCATCCATGCCCCGTCGTGTACCCATGTGGTTGCGAGGCCGCTTGGCTGAGAAGTGCTTTTTTCAGGCGCGCCCCAGTCATTGAGTTCACTCCATACATTTTGGCTCAACAAAACTTCTGGTTGTCCTCCACTAATAGCGTGAACTGTGGAGCTTACAGGGTGACCACCAGATAGCACGGTGATTGATTGACTGCCTTCACTTACGGCGTTGTTTGAAATGACTCCCGATTTTGTTGCAAAAGTGATGGCATCCCCTTCTTGCGTGTAATGAAAGAATGAACCTGTGCCGTCTTTGTTTAGAGTTTTTTGAACTGCCCATGGGATCGGTGCTGCCGCATGATCATGGAGCGTGATGGTTTGCAAACTACACTTGGCGTCCGATTTACTAGTGATCGTTCCATCGGGCGCAGAGTAGTTTTTGATTAAGGTTTCGGAAGTCCACTCAACCCAATTCGTGGAAACTGTGCTGCCTTTGAATTTTTGCGTGGATTTGATGGTGATTCCTCCTTCGATAGTGTAATCGGTGCGCCATTCTGGGGTTTCACTATCTCCAGTTTCGCTGTAATGTGTGATCCCAGAATCCTTCCATGCAATTTCACTGTCGGGGCCAAGGGCTTTGGTGATGGTGATTTTTGAAGGTGCTGTTGCTGTGTAATAGGCTGTTCCCGAATATTCAAATGCTGTCGTGATTTGTTCTGCGCTTTCCGGCTGGAGTGTTAGGGAAGATGGTTTGGAAAGAGGATCGAACCAATCTTCGTCTACGGGATAGATCGTTACCGCAGTGGTCGCTGGGCTAGCTCCTGCACCGCTCCAGATTGCGGTGGTCAGCTTGTTGTTTTCATCACTCCATTGATGGTTGGTCTTCGCACTGAGCGTGCTGCCTTTTTTCGCTTCTAACGTCCAGTCGTCCAAGCCGGGGTCTGCACTAGGATCGTTAGATTTGATGATCCATTTTTCATCGCCACCATTGAGTGAGTCGGTGACTTCGAGAGAGTATTTGTTTGTGCCAGCCCAACCGTTTGCATGTCCGGGATTTTTAAATGTTAGAATACGAATAACGGGAAATGCACTTACATCAACCAACCCATTTTCACCGGGCGTCAAGCTCCCACCCGCAGGAACACGCCGTAGCGTGACTTTGCGTTCGTAGTCCGATGGCGTTATTCCATATTCGATGTCGGCAACAATTTGTTTCCCTACGACTTGACGAAGACGCGGCTTGTCCCATGCCGCGAGGAAATTCCCTGAGGATTTCCAGCCGTGGACTACCGTATCCCAATCTTCAATAGTTCCGGGGGTGTTGCTCCACTCTGGTAAAGGTGCGCGGAAGCCTGTACTGCGACGGGTTTCATAATGAACGTGAAAGTCCTCATGTGAACCGGTGAATATAAGTTCCGTAGCAAAGGAGTGATCAACGGGTTTTGGGTTGAGAATGCTCTCTGAAAAATTGAGGCCACTTAAATGGCGGGCACCATAACTTGGAATGCCTTGGTATTTAGGTTGAAAGAGAACAAGTCCGCCGGAACTAAGTGAATTATTAGAACCTGAGCCAAGAGCGATGCTCAACAGGACGGAAGGGTTTGGGGCTATCTGTATCACTGGGTCAGCTATGCCCATTGGTGCAAGATTCTTGAGCGTCGCGACCGCCGCTGGGTTGGCATCCAAGCCTTTTACAAATTCAGGCATCATCACGCATTGGTATGTGCGCTCGTTCACTACGTAACCCTCTAGCGGCGAATTTGAAAAGGCAAAGTAGGGTTTAAAACCTTTTTCATCTGAGCGAAATTCCTCACCATTGTATATTTCATCGAAGGAACGACCAGTTGGCACGAAATAATTAGGGTAAACATCTTCAGCGGGGATCGTTACCCATGTTCCTGTAACTGTGAATTCTTGTTCAGGCACGGTGATTTCAACGCCCTCAGCTTGGCTTGCCCCGACCTGTGCCGCACCAACTCGTTTAAAGCGTCCTTCAGTTGCGGGGTTGATGACTCCGTCTCTGCTGAATCCTGTGGTCGGGTTGTAATGATCTTGCGAAAACAATACAGCCTGACCCGAAAGGAGTTCCACTCCGGTTGGTGGTGATGGTGCATGTTTCGACTTCAGCCATAATTGGGTGTTTAGGATTGATTCGCCGTGATAGCCCGCTTCCAAGATTAAATTTTCATTATTTGCATTTCCACGGCCTGTAATGATAATGAGGTCGGAGGCGTATATACCAAGATCCGTACCAAAGTATCCAGTAAAGAATGGCTCTCCAGCACCGGTTGTACCGCCGAGAACTTCTGGCAAGACTGTAGCATATTCATCAGCCGCCTGCTCACTATAGAATAAGTCCGCCTTCGCATTGTAAGGCCATTTTATGGCACTCAATTTGAGGACATTTACTGCGAGAGCCCTGAGGAGCGCATGGTAATTACCATGATCAGCTCGGCCAAGAGATGGTAGGTCAAACTCGTTGTATGGATTGAGATGTGCTGGAGCTCTCGCACCGCTCGTTAAAGAAGTTTTGGGAATATTGAGAAACTCAGATTTGATTCCATCGAAAGCACTAATTGCGATGTTCAATGCTGTTACGCGTTGCTCTAGAGTGAGTGAATCGAGTTGGCTGGAAGTCGGATATTTTTGAGACGTGAAAACCCAATCAATGGGTTCGATTTGATCGGGGGCTGCGGTATACGGCCAATCTTCTCCTGTATGGAATTCACTGGGTTCGAAATTGGCTTCGTAATCCTCAATGACTTGTCTGCGCTGCTCAATAGCGACTTTACGCTCTTGAATTGAGCTGAGAACGTCAGCGAGATTTTGTGCAAAAGATGGTATGCTGGTTAATAATAGCGTGATTAGAACACGGAGAAGCAATGATTTGGACATGAGGGAGAATGGTGGGGGAGTTAAAAATCTGAGTAAATTAATCGGCGGTCACTTCGAGTTGAAGCAGCGGGTGGTCTTTGGACATAGGATTTGTGCCGGATGTTTGTTCGGCTGTGTTACCCAGACCGTCTTCATCGGGATCAAGTGCGGCGTCTAGTCCATCAAGCGTAGATTCTTCATCATACGGGTTATAGCCGTGGGTTACTTCAAATATGTTAGAAATTCCGTCACCGTCGAAATCCGCGTTCATGGCATCGTCCAAACTGTTGATTCCTTCGATATCTTCGTAGCAAAGGCGAAAGAAGCATTTGTCGCCATTACTTTCAAAGCCGCGATAATGACCACCCTCGCCAAAGTTCATGAATGGTGCGAAGTGCCAGTCCACGAGATTAAGTGAAAACTGCATGAAGTAAGTGCGGCCAGTCGCACCTTGCCAATCGAGATTAAATGTTCCAAGCCCGCCTTGTGAGATTTCCATCTTCTGTGGTGCTGGGTCACTGTTTCCTTGGGTCGTAAGAGCCACCATGCAGAAGCAGGGTAATAACCATTTGTGGGAGGGGATTTTCATGGCTGGACTCCTTCTGTTTGAGTTGCGGAATGTTCACGGTTCCAAAAATGCACCGTTATATCTTTGGGTTTCGGTGGGTTAGCTATGAGGTAAGCTCTCTTTTCATCCTCGGCTTTTACACGCGCGGCGGCAGCTTCCGCCATTCGTGTTCCTTCTGTCCGATACAGCGCGTGGAGGTCTTCGATAAGTGTTAGTGTCGCAGCGTTAGGTTGTTCTGTCTGAATCACAAAAGCAGGTGCGCCGTTTGGCATTACCGGAATGGCTGGTGCGCCGGATTTGTTGAGTTTGTCCGTAGTATCATTGCCGATACTCATCATCAGGTTATAGTTGCGAACCTTGCCGTCGGCTCCTTTTGCTTCAACGTTTCCGATACCGCTGAAATGATTGAAATTAATATTCGACCAGACAGTGACCTCGCTTCCCGCGCCGGCATTAGAGTTACAAGTTAATAGAGTGCGGGAGTTGTCATACACGGTGGCCGAGATGCTCGCGAAATGGGATTCTTGGGTTGAATCTAGGAATTCTGGTGGGAATTCTTCCGCAGATGGGTTTTGTGCTTGAGTTACTGGTGGGGTTGGATCAGGGATTCTGGGATCAGCCACGGAATGCACTGTGAGTTTCATGGTTCCCTCTACTGGGGGAAGTCCCGCCATCGGTGGAGCCTCCACCACTTCGATGAGTTTGACTTGAGTACTTTCAATTTCGAAATCTGGCTTTTCTTTAACAGGTGCTGGCTGTGAGGTCGGCGCGGTCAGTGGGGATTCAGGAAGATCCGCAACCGTGCTGGCGGGCGGCGTTTGCACTTCCTGCGCGAAGCTTGGTACGCATAAGAACGCGATCATCAGGGGGATATTTATGAGGGGTAATTTCATGGGAGGGCTGGCAGTTTCCTTCCAGGTGGACGGGGAGTTAGAAGAGCCGTAACAGGACGACTGCGATGGCCTTTAGCTCCCTCCCGTAGGTGGCAGCCTGGACATGCGCCACCGCCTCCCCGGCCTTTCGGTCGGTTTGGCGGCATCGTTGCGGTCGATGCCGACCGCCTGTTATTGGAACTTCTAAATTCCCACCCACCTGAGTGGACAATGGGTATAAGAGTTGATACGTGTTTTGACGGCAAGGAAAAATTGCTCAGTAAGATAGTAAAAATAGAAATGCCCCTAAAATTACAAGAAACGGATCAGCGCGTAGACCGCGCCCCGTCTTGCTATTGGGCATGTCATAGCGGATGTGTGGTAGATCTGACCGAAGAAATTTGGTGAATGTCAGTAAAGTTTTAGAGAATTCAAACGATTTCTGTGGCGCGTTTATGCGTGAGAAAAAACTTCCTAGCTTCGAGTAAGTTCCGTGTAACCTTTTAGCTTGTCAAGTGTTGAGCCGCATTAGGCACAATGACTTCGCCTTCTCATTCTTACTTCGATCATCATGAAAAGACTAACCGTTTCCATTCCACTTCTCCTCGCCTGCCTTCCTGCTCTCGCGTTTTCCCAAGACTGGCCGCGTCTACTGGGTCCTGACGGATCGGGAATCGTGGAAGGCAAAATCCGCACAAATTGGAAAGAAGAGAAACCGAAGGAACTTTGGCGCAAGAATCTTGGCAAAGGCTGCACCAGCTTTGCGATCGCCGGAGAGAAAGTTGTGGTCATGGGCAATAAGGACAATACCGACATTGTCTGGTGCCTCGATGCGGCGACGGGGAAAGAAATCTGGACTCATAAATACCCCGAGAAACTAGACCCGAAACTTTACGAAGGAGGACCGAACGCTACGCCAACGATTGACGGAGATGTTGTTTACACGCTCAGCCGCACCGGAAATCTTTTCTGCCTTTCCATGGCTGACGGCAAACCGAAGTGGAATGTGCATTACAAAAACGATTTCAAGGGCAAGGTGCCGGATTGGGGTTACTCCGCGCCACCGGTGGTGAAAGGAAATCTACTCTACTGTCTGCCTTGTGCGGACGACGGCGGATTATACGCACTTGAGAAATCCACTGGCAAAGTGAGTTGGAAATCGGGCGACGACACCAAGCCGGGATACGCGGCACCGATATTTTTCACACACAAGGGACGTGAACTCGTCGCCGCGTTTCATGGCCGCGAACTGGTGGCCTACAATTTGGATGGCAAGGGCAAGCCGGTTTTCGAATTCGGCTGGCGGACTTCCTATGACGTGAATGCGAGTAATCCCCAATACTACAACGGTATGATGTTCCTCGCCTCAGGCTATGGCATGGGCTACGTCGTCATCGATGTTTCGGGCAGTGAGCCTAAAGTGCTCCACAAGGATGAGGACATTCGCATGATTTTCCAAAACAGCATCCTCAAGGAAGGCGATATCCTTGGCGTGTTCGGCGATAAGAACATCGATGCCGAACTGATCCGCATGGACATGAAAACCGGCAAGCCACACTGGCGTGTCAAAATGCCGGGAACCCGTGGCAACTCGCTGATGGTCGGCGACCAAATGGTCATACTCTCGGAAACCGGAGATATCATTTGTGGTGAGCCAGCCAAAGCCGGCTGGAAGGAACATGGCCGCGTGAAAGCGCTGTCATCTGTGAGCTGGGCTCACGTCGCATTTGCTCATGGCAGGATCTTCGCCCGTTCTAACAACGGCGAGGCGGTCTGCCTCGAAGTGAAATGAGATGCTGATTATTTTGACAGTCAGCGATTCCTAGTTTCGTATGTCTTTGTCATGAAAGCTGAAATTTTCGCAACGAGTTTATTACTGACGGGTCTTGTTACTGCCGGAAACTGGCCTGCATGGCGCGGTGAAGGCAGCAATGGCGCCATCACCGGCGAGCAACCTCCTCTCGACCTGGCGGGAAAATTGCTCTGGAAAATCGAACTCCCCGGCCGCGGCTGCTCGACCCCGATTGCTTGGAATGACAAGCTCTTCGTCACCAGCCCGATCGATGACAAGGACGGTTTGCTGGCCTACGATGCCAAGGGCAAGGAACTCTGGCGCAAAACCTACGGCGCGATTACTCCCGGACGCGGACAACGCGTCGGAAGTTCCACGAACTCCTCACCGATCACCGACGGAAATGTCGTCGTAGCCTATTTCAAATCGGGAACCGTTGCCTGTGTGGATCTCGATGGGAAGCCCCTGTGGCAAATCAACCTTCAGGAAAAATACGGCAAGGATAAACTCTGGTGGGATCAAGGAACATCCCCCGTTTTTGCTGGCGGTCATGTCGTGATCGCCGTGATGCAAACGGAAGGTGATTCCTATATGGTCGCCTTAGATCCAAAGACCGGCAAGGAAGCTTGGAAGACCCCCAGAAAATTTGAAACCGGAAAGGAATCCGGCGATTCCTACACTACGCCCCACGTCGTCAAGACAGACGGTAAAGAGCAAATCATCACTTGGGGCGGAGATCATCTAACAGGTCACGACGCGAAGACAGGCAAGCTTGTCTGGCAATGCGGCGGATTCAATCCGAAGCGCGCCGACATGCAGCGGGTCATCGCTTCGGCAGTTGTGGGTGATGGGCTCGCCGTGGTTCCTTTCAACCGAGGCGATTCACTTGCCGCGATCCGTTTGGACGGTAGCGGCGATGTTTCAGAGACCCATTGGACATGGCGCAACGACCAACTTGGTGCCGATGCCACCTCCCCTATTCTCCATGATGGAAAGTTTTACGTGCTCAAGGATGGCGGCCCGAATCGCGGACGCCTGACTTGTCTGGATGCGAAATCGGGTGATAAACTTTGGGAATCGAGCCTACCGAAAGCTCCGCAGGTTTATTATTCGTCACCGCTTCTCGTTGGAGACCAGATCTATTGTGTCAGGGAAGACGGCATGGTTTTCAGTGGAAAAATCACGAAAGACGGGCTGCCTGATATCAAAAGCCATGCGCTTGAGGAAAACGTCATCGCCTCTCCGATTTCGGTCGGAGGTCGCCTGATCTTCCGCTCTGACAAGAGCCTGTTTTGCTTCGGCAAAGATTGATCGCGAAATCCCTGCAACTTGAACCATTTCGAAAACTTCTGACGACAACCCCAATCGGGGTTGCGGATTTCAGCCCGGGGTTGCCGGAGAGCAACGGAGGCTACCCCGGGAAAAGCGCCCGAAAATCATGCAACCCCAATCGGGGTTGTGTCCAAGCCGTCAGCTTCCCCGCGCGTGGACGCAACACCTTTGGCGTTGTGATATCAGGCGGATCATTAACCTAGGGTAGGCTCCGCGAAGCTCCGCCAACCCTAGAGCATTTTGCGATTAGATAGTCCTGTATTTGGCGTGATGCAGTAAGTTGGTGCAGATGGCTTCATTGAACGAATCAAGTGATGCTGCCAAATTTTTGGTGATCCGCTCGATGCAACTGGATGGATTGCCACGGAGAT
>JANOKJ010000057.1:0-11518 GCA_031419275.1 Akkermansiaceae bacterium
ACCTTTCTTTCCAAGAAATCGGTTTTGCCGTCGCCAGCGCATTTTTTGGCGAGGACGTACCAGCCGATGACCTCCGGGAAATCGTCAACGGCACCCTCGAGTTCGATGCGCCATTGGTCGAACTTGCACCCGACGATCACATCCTCGAACTCTTCCACGGACCTACACTGGCGTTCAAAGATTTCGGTGCACGCTTCATGGCGCGCCTGATGGCACATCTAACAAAAGACGAAGACCGCATGCTGACTGTTCTCGTCGCCACCTCCGGCGACACCGGCGGCGCAGTCGCCTCCGCTTTCCATAATGTCCCCGGTACCCGCGTGGTGATACTTTACCCAAAAGGAAAAGTTTCCGGACTTCAGGAAAAACAACTTACCGCTCTCGGTGGCAACATCACAGCACTCGAAATCGATGGCAGCTTCGATGATTGCCAAGCCCTCGTGAAACAAGCCTTCCTCGATCGCGAACTCTCCGAGCGCATGAACCTCACCTCGGCGAACTCGATCAACCTTTCCCGCCTCGTTCCACAATCGTTCTATTATATTCATAGCGCCAGACAGTTACCCGAAGGTGTGAATCCCGTATTCGTCATCCCTTCCGGAAATTTCGGCAACCTCACCGCCGGCCTCCTCGCCAAACAACTCGGCTTACCCATCGCTCACTTCCTCGCCGCCACCAACCGCAACAATGTCGTGCCGGAATACCTTGAAAAAGGCACTTATACTCCGCGCCCCAGCGTCGCCACGATCTCCAACGCGATGGATGTCGGCGCACCTTCGAACTTCGTTCGCATGCAGGCCTTGTTTGGAAATTCATGGGAAAACATGCGCCAAGACATCAGCGGCATGAGTTTCAGTGACGATGAAACACGGGTCGCCATCCGCGAAGTGAAATCCCTATACGATTATCAAATCGATCCGCACGGCGCGGTCGGTTGGCTTGCCGCGCGGGCTTACCGCAACGCACACCCAGGCGCTGTAACCATTACACTAGAAACCGCACACCCTGCGAAATTCCCCGACGTCATGGATGCCGAACTCGGCAAAGGCAGCGTCGAAATTCCAGCACGCCTCGCCATCCTCGCAGATCAACCGAAAGTCGCCACTGCTCTAACCAAAGACTGGCTAACCTTCCGCGAATGGCTCACCGCCAACATCGATTAGTTTTCCGCCATGAAGCTCCAAGACACACTCACTCGCAGTCAAAAAGAAATCCGTCCCATTGATGGACAGACGTATCGTTTCTATTGCTGCGGTCCAACCGTCTACGGCGCGGCACACATTGGAAATTTTCGCACCTTCGTGCTTCAGGATGTTTTCCGTCGTGCGCTTGAAACCGGAGGAAACCGCACTTTGCACGTCCGCAACCTAACAGACGTCGATGACAAAACCATCCGCGACTCGCAAGCGGCTGGACAAACCCTCAAAGCTTTCACCGATAAGTGGCGTGATAAATTTCACGCCGACTGCAAAGCACTCGCCTGCCTCCCTCCACACATCGAGCCATCCGCGGTCGAACACATCCCGCAACAGATCGCGATGATAGCAACCCTCATCGCTAAAGGCCACGCCTACTCTTCCGATGATGGATCTGTGTATTTCAAAATCTCATCCTTTCCTAACTACGGAAAACTCTCACATCTCGACGAACGCGAATTGGATCTCGGTAAAACCCAAAACGCCCGTGCGAATTCCGACGAATACGAAAAAGACAGCATTTCCGATTTCGTGCTCTGGAAAGCGCGCCGCGAAGATGATGGTGAAAATTTCTGGGAATCTCCATGGGGTCAAGGCCGACCCGGTTGGCACCTCGAATGTTCCGCAATGATCGCCGAATACCTCGGTGATTCTTTCGACATGCATTCTGGTGGCGTCGATCTTGTTTTCCCTCACCACGAAAACGAAATCGCCCAAAGCGAATGCGCATGCGGTGGCCACTTCGCTGCGCATTGGTTTCACATCACTCATCTACTCGTCGATGGTGGTAAGATGTCGAAATCCCTCGGCAACATGTACACCCTTTCCGATCTCGAAGCGAAAGGTTTCACTCCTATGGAAGTGCGCTACGTGCTCATCGGTGCACATTACCGCAAGCCGCTCAATTTCACCTTGGAATCGCTTTCCGGCGCCAAGGAAGCCCTCAACAAACTCGCCAAAGCGAGCAACAAGCTTGCCGAAAACATGGGAACTGAAACCGCCCTACCTTCCGCCGATTTTGGAGTCTTCCAACCCGCATGGGATTCCCTCAACGACGATCTCAACACCCCGGGTGCACTCGGTGGAATTTTCACCGGCCTTCGGGAAGCCACGAAGTTCACAGGCAAAGAAGCCGCCGCCGCCCTCGCTGGACTCAACCGTATTCTCAAAGCCCTCGGCATCACCCTTCCCGATATTTCCAAAGACAACACTGACGTCCCCACCGATATCCAACAACTCGCCGAAGCCCGTTGGGCCGCCCGCTCTAACAAAGACTGGGCCACCTCCGACAAACTCCGCGACGAACTCGCAGAAAAAGGCTGGGCCATGAAAGACGGCAAAGACAGTTACGAACTCACCAAGTCTTAGTGATTATCCTGCTTCTTCTCAACAGGGAGAGAGGAGAAAAAGGAGAAAAGGAGTATATTTTAAAGTTCAAACTCCTCTTCTCCCGCTTCTCATCCCTCCCTGTAAAAATAGCCGACCAAAATTCAAGCATCCAACTCAGATAAGAATGATACCGAATCATCAATCCCACAAAAATCTCTTCGAATTCGCGTTCATTCGTGGTTCATATCTTCTCTGCATCCCTCTTCATTGTAATTTAAAGTTTAAAATTTAAAGTTTTGAGATTCTCTATCCTCGGCTCCGGATCATCCGGTAACTCCACCATCGTCGAATGCGGCTCCACCCGCATTCTCATCGATGCAGGGCTCTCTGCCAAACAACTCAGCGTCCGCCTCGAGTCTCTCGACATCGATCCCGCATCCATTTCCGCCATCCTTCTCACCCACGAACACGGCGATCACGTCGGCGGGCTGAAAAATTTCATCAAAAAATATCCTGTCCCACTCTACGCCACGGCAGAAACGGCCCACGTCGTCCGTGAAACGAATATCGGTAACGCCGATTGGATCACCTTCGAGGCCGGACAACAATTTTCTATTAACCACCTCTCCATCAGCAGCTTTGCTATCCAACACGATGCCGTCGATCCTGTCGGCTTCGTCGTTTCCAACGGCGTCTTCCGCTTCGGCCTCCTGTCCGACACGGGTTTCGTCACCCAAAGCGTCAAACAACACCTCAAAAACCTCACCGCCCTTTTCGTAGAAGCCAACTACGATGACGAACTGTTAGAACTCGATACCAAACGCCCTTGGTCCATCAAACAACGCATCGCCTCGCGCCACGGCCACTTATCCAACCTTCAGGTAGAGGAACTCATCCGCGACATCACCCATCCCTCCCTAAACCATATCGTCTTCGGCCACCTAAGCTCGGATTGCAACTGCCCGAAAAAAGTTACCTCCCACTTCAGCAACCTCTTGGAAGAACTGGGCCTCGACGCAAGTCTCCACTGCGCCACCCAAGCAGAGCCGACCCCTTGGTTTGAGCTTTAGCTATGGTAGGGTCGTTTTGATAAAACGACCGCTATTTTGAACGCCAAACCAACGGTCATTTTGTCAAAATGACCCTACCAACTTTCTCAACCCCTCCACATCCCCCGCATCGATTTCTATCAACATCGGATGGGGTGACAACCCACAGGCCTTGCTCGCAATGACCGGCAGCCCCATTGCCAAGGCTTTTAGCGCAAGCCTTGGTTCGTGTTCAATCCAGGCAGGAATCACCAAGCCCGCGCAATTCGGCAAATCTTCCACACTTCCCGAGCGATGTTTCACGCCTTTCAATATATCGCCCACTCCTTCCTTCGCCCGTCCAAGTATCAGTAACTCACGATCTGTATCGCGAAAGGCTTCGGCGATTTCATAAATCCCCTTTCGCCCCAAAGCCGAAGCCGGGAAAAACCAACTCCTGCTCTTACTGGATTGACTCACTTGGACTTTCGCCTCGGGAAACTTCCAATCTAACAAAATCGACTTCGAACCAAAATGCCCTGCGATCGCACGATGCGGTGTGACGATCCTAGCCGAAGCAGCTAAAGCCTCACTTTCCGCATGAACGAGATCATCGGACGCCCTAAAATCCACCAAGGTAACCGATTCCGAATGCCGAGCAGCCGCTTCATCCAACCGCCGTTGTAGCTCTTTCATCGGCCATCGGTTCACCAACACATCAAAGGTTCTCCCGCCTAAAACTCCAGCTCTCCACAAGTGCGGCAGCAAAGTCTGGGAAACCACCAAATGCCGAGCTTTCGGATCTATATCTCGCACCATTTTTTCCGCAAGCGCTCGCTGAGATTCTAACAAAAATTTCTGCCGAACTGCCCCCTGTGCCGGTAACTTACGTTGTTTCCAAGAACGCAACAAAGTCATCCATGTTTGATGCTTCATCGAAACCCCAGCTGGAGCTTTCCAACTGTAATTCGGCTTTTTCCAACGAATCCCGTCCAAAGGCGTGAACCATGCATCGCCCGCATGTGCGTGACGACTAGACCATTCCTGGAATTCCGGCCAAGATCCCTCTAACAAATATGCACTGTGACCTAACGTCGGAGCATGCGATTTCGTCGCCGAAGGATGACGGAAGCACGAAACCACCCCACAAGTCAGACAATCACCATCCGCCGCAGCGCGCACCGGCAACCTTATAACTGGTGCTGCTACTTTTTTCGATGCCGTATCCTCACGCACCGCACGAATCGAAACCACCAAATCCGTGGCAGTTAGTTTCATCTGCAACCGCCACGCAAACGGCGCCCTGAAACGTAAATCCACATAGTTCCAATACACCGTCGCATCCCGCTCAGGTGGCAAATCCGATCCAGGTAACATCCGCGAATGCTCATGCTTCTCCACCACTTCCAATCCCGCATCGATCGCCGCGGCATGCAGAAGTCCCGACACCTGACACAGCCCGCCACCGAGACTTGGAATCAAACAACCCGAACGCAACTCTCGTCCATCCGTGAAACCTTTCCTACGTGTGGTACGACCAAGCTGTTTCCAAAAACTGAAAACCTCTCCAGCCGGCACCTCGATCCCATCCAATGCCAAACACGACACCCGCAAGTTCTGAACCTTACCTGCTGTTAGAGGAAATTCCGCCTCGCTGATCTGCGTCCACAGCGGAGCCTTCAGCTCGGCGATGACAGCCTCTTCTCGCAGGCTTTTCCCTTTTGGATGAATCAGAATCCTCTGCCCACGCTCACGCCAAATCCGATCCATGATCAGAATCCGAGTCTTCACATAAAACAGCACCGAATCGAAAAAAGTCGGATCACGGTGTGCCTCATGCAGGGGATCGTTCATTTATTGTCTTCATCTATCTAAACGACAACAGCCGCGAAAGGAAAATCACATGGTAGGGTCGTTTTGATAAAACGACCGCCATCTTCAGAATCACCCACCCGCAACGGTCATTTCATCGAAATGGCCCTACCTCCAAATATCCCCCTTGCATTCACTAGACGACTGGTCTAATTACTCCGCCGTGAGCCAACCCCATACCAAAGAACGCATCATCGAAGCCGCTGAGGAAATCATGTGGAAAAAGAGTTTTCACTCCGTTGGCCTGAACGAAATCCTGAAAGCGGTTGGAGTCCCGAAAGGTTCGTTTTACCATTGGTTTGAATCCAAAGAACACTTCGGAGTCGAACTATTGAAGCACTACATCGGAGCTGCGACGGATGAGAATAACCACGCGTTGTTTTCTAATTCAGTGGAAAAAAAGCCAATGCCGCGGCTATTGAAATTCTTGGAAGGTTCGATCCAGAAATTCGAGGAAAACGGACAGCGCTGTCCGTGTTTGGTTTTGAAACTCGCTTCCGAGGTCACCGACCTCAGTGAACCGATGCGTGAAGTCCTCGCCGAGGGCATGACAACCTGGCTCGGTCTGTTAGCCGGAGTGTTTGATGAGGCGAAAACGCTCGGACACATTTCCAAAAAAGTAAACTCCGACCACGAAGCGCAGATCTTCCGGGATCTTTGGGCCGGTGCGATCCAACGCGCGACGATCTGCAAATCCACCGAACCCATGAAACTTGCGCTCAGCATGCTCGAACAACGCATCGCGTCGTACCAAACCTCACCCATATCAAAACGCTCGCTCGCCTAACATTTTCACCCCATCAAGTTTTGAAAATCACATTCATACCTGCCTTTGCACTTCTTTTCAGCTCATGCGGAATGGTTGGCCCCGAGCATTCAGTTCCGGAAATGGAATCCGCTAAGAAATTCAAAAACTTCAATCCTGATTACTCATCGCGCATCGGCAAAGACTGGTGGCGCACGTTCGGCGATTCCCAACTCAACTCCTTGATGGCCGATCTCCAAAAAGGAAATTTCGATCTCCGTGCCGCTGAAGGCAGACGCAAACAAGCCTACGCAGCACTCGGCATCGACCGCTCTCTACTCTATCCGCAAGTCATGAGCGGCGCTTCGGCATCACGCAATCGTGCCACGGAATCCGACCGCGGCGGCCCTCCTGGTGGGATGCAGACTTACTACAACGACTACAGCGTCTCAATGTCGCTCGGTTATGAAATCGATTTATGGGGCCGAGTTCACCGCATCGTCGAGGCCGGCCAAGCTAACGCCAGTGCAGCGGAAATTTCCGTCGATCAAGTTAAACTCTCTCTCCAAGCCCAGCTTGCAAGCAGCTATTTTGCCCTGCGCTTCATCGACAGCGAGTCCGCCGTGCTCGAACAGGCGCTCACCACCCGCAAAGAATCGTTAGATCTCGCGCGTGATCTGTTCAATGCAGGAAAATCCAGTGAGGTCGATGTCGCGCGAGCCGAAGCCGAGCTCGCGAGTGCGAAGGCACAGCTCGTCAGCCTGCAAGGTCCGAGAGCTTCATTGGAAAATGCGGTCGCGGTTCTAGCAGGTAAAAACGCATCGAGCTTTTCCATCCCGCAACAATCGATCAGCCGCAGCGCACCATCCGTTTCAGCAGGAACTCCCGTTGAGCTTCTTGGCAGACGTCCGGACGTATTTATAGCCGAACGCAAACTCGCCGCGAGCTCCGCTGAAATCGGCGTCGCAACCGCGCAATTCTATCCGAAAATTTCCCTCATCGGTTCCGGTGGCTTAAGCTCCGTGAAAGCCTCAGATTTCCTAAAATACTCTAGCCGAGAATTCTCTATCGGGCCCGAAATCGATCTCGCACTTTTTCAAGGCAAGCGCCGCAAAGCCGATCTCGAACTCGCCAAAGCAACGCACGAAGAAGCTTTAGCAAACTATCAGCAAACCGTTCTCGTCGCCTTCGCGGATGTTGAAAACGCACTCGCATCCCGACGTGCCGCGATCAACGAAATCACCGCGCAACAAGACAGCGTCGCCGCATCGAAAAAAGCGTTCGAACTTTCCAACGCCCGCTACCGCGAAGGCGTTGCGAGCTACCTCGAAGTCATCGATAGCCAACGCGAAATGCTCAATGCCCAACTCAACGAAGTTCAAGCACGCGGCCGCTCTTTCGCCGCCACCGTGCAACTCATGCAAGCCCTTGGCGGCGGATTTTCAAAATAATCTAACGAAAGCAACATCACTTTTATGAAACCATTCATTCTCTTACTCGCCGCATTGCTTCTCACCCAATGCAAACCCAAGCAAGAAGCCGCTGGCGCTCCGCCAGCTATGCCGGTTGAAGTCGCCAGCCCTGAAACCAAAACGATTGCCCTGAAAGAAACTTACACGGGGAGGTTTAGCCCAATCGAAGAGGTCAAACTCCAAGCCCGCGTCAGTGGTTACTTGGAATCCGTGCATTTCAAAGAAGGCCAGAAAATCAACAAAGGTGATCTCATGTTCCGCATCGACCCACGCGTGTTCGATGCCGCACAAACCCGTGCAGAGGCGGTTCAAAAACAAGCCATCGCAAAACTCGATCTTGCAAAAAGCACTTTGAAGCGCGCAGAAAACTTGGTCAGTCAGAACGCGATTTCCAAAGAAGAATTCGATACGCGGAAAAGTGAACTCGCCCAAGCCGAGGCCGACCTACTCGTCGCCGAAGCAGACCTCCGCAGTGCAAAACTCGAACGCGAGTTTGCCGATGTCCAGGCACCCATTTCCGGGATCGCTGGAAGCTTCAATGTCACAGTTGGAAACTTCATCAACGGCGGGACGGCGGGTGCCACTCCCCTCACCTCCATTGTTCCCCATCACCCGATCTACTGCCATTTCGAAGTCGATGAGCGACGCGTTCTGCAAATGACCCGCATGTTCATCGAAGGAAAATCTAAAGGCCGCGAGGATGCCAACACACCCGTCGAAATCGCTTTGTCCGATCGTGATGATTTTGATTTCAAAGGCGTGATCAATTTCACCGAAAACCAACTCGATCCCAACACTGCTACGCTCCAGATTCGTGCTTTAGTTGAAAATGAAAATGAATTTCTAACTCCCGGCTTGTTTGCACGGGTTCGCGTACCGATTGGTGCTCCTGAAGAACGCTTGCTGGTTCGAGACGCTGCGCTCGGCTTTGATCAAGACAAGCGCTTCGCATGGGTGCTTCTTCCTAACAACATGCTGGAGCGCCGTTTTGTCGAAATCGGAATCCTGGATGGCAATATGCGAATTATCACTGGCGGCCTGAACAAAGACGAAAAAATTGCGGTTTCAGGACTCCAACTTCTACGCCCTAACATGCCGATTCAACCGATCGACGCTCCGATGACGCCATCGGTCATTTCATCGAAATGATCCTACCTAACTTAGTATGAAAAATTTCTCTTTCTTTTTCATAGATCGCCCACGCTTCGCGACGGTGATCTCTATTCTCATCGTTTTCATCGGTGCGATCTCTTATTTCAATCTACCTGTCGCGCAGTTTCCAGAGGTTGCGCCACCGACAGTGATCGTCACGACGAACTATCCGGGCGCGACTCCAGACACGATTGCGAAAACCCTCGCCTCTCCCATCGAGCAAGAGGTCAACGGCATTGAGGACATGCTCTACATGAACTCACAGAGCACGGCGGACGGAACCTACTCACTGACGATCAGCTTCAAACTAGGCACCGATCTCGATAAAGCTCAGGTGCTGGTTCAAAACCGTGTTGCGTTAGCTGAACCTCGCCTTCCGGAATCCGTGCGTCGCATCGGTGTCACCGTACAAAAATCCTCACCTGATCTTTTGCTCGTCGTCCAAATGTTTTCCAAAGACGGCACGTTTGATCTCGGTTACATCTCGAACTACGCGCTGCTGCAAGTTCGTGAAAAACTTCGCCGCATCGACGGCGTCGGCGATGTCAGGCTGTTCGGTGCTCGCGAATACTCAATGCGTGTCTGGCTCAATCCTGAACGCATGGATTTTTACAAACTCTCTGCGGATCAAGTCATCGCCGCCCTGCGCACACAGAACGTCGAAATCGCCGCCGGGACGATCGGCCAAGAACCACTCGATAAAAAAGTTCCTTTCCAAATCAACGTCACTTCTCAAGGTCGCCTAACAGAAAAAGAAGAGTTCGAAAGCGTGGTCGTTAAAACTGGCGACGACAAACGCTTGGTGCGGCTTTCCGACGTCGCGACCGTCGAGCTCGGTGCGCTTGATTACAACGTCAACGCCTACCTCAACGAGAACCCCACCCTCGCCTTACCCATTTTCCAAAGACCTGGGGGCAATGCTTTGGAAACTTCTGCTGCCATCCGCGCGGCGATGGATGAGTTGAAGAAGGATTTTCCGAAAGGTCTCGAATACGACATCATCTACGATCCCACTCAGTTTATTGATAAATCCATAGATGCGGTGATGACCACCTTGTTTGAAGCCGTGCTGCTGGTGGTGCTGGTGATGATCGTTTTCCTACAGTCATGGCGCGCTGCTTTGATTCCTGTTCTTGCGATTCCTGTCTCACTCATCGGGACGTTCGCGGTGATGCAGATATTTGGTTACTCCATCAATAACCTCACCTTATTCGGACTCGTCCTCGCGATCGGTATCGTGGTGGATGATGCGATTGTCGTCGTGGAAAACATCGAGCGAAATCTAGAAGAAGGTTACCCGCCACACGATGCGACACGGCGATCGATGAAAGAGGTCAGCGGTGCGATTTTCGCCACGACCTTGGTTTTGCTAGCGGTGTTTATCCCGACTGCATTCCTCTCCGGTATCTCCGGCCAATTCTACCGCCAGTTCGCGCTCACAATTGCAACATCCACTGCAATTTCCGGTTTGGTTTCACTCACACTCAGCCCGGCGCTCGGAGTGTTACTGCTGAGAAAAAAATCCGAGAAGTCCGATTTGCTCGCACGCTTAATCAATTTTTTATGCGGTTGGTTTTTCAATATTTTCAACCGTGCCTTCGACGCGACGAACCGCGGTTACACGGCCTTCATTCGCCGCAGTTTGAGGCTCGGCTTCGTCATGCTCATTCTCTACGGCGGCTTGATTGCCATCGCAGGATTCGGTTTTAAAATAGTTCCAGGTGGTTTCATCCCTCCACAAGACCAAGGCTACGCCATCGTCGCCGCCCAGCTTCCAACAGGTTCATCGCTGGAGCGCACGGACGTGGTTATTCAACAACTCATCAAACTCGTCTCCGAAGTCGAAGGTGTTCAGGACGTGGTTAGCTTTGCAGGTTTCAACGGCGCGACGTTTTCTAACGCCACCAACTCGATCGTGCTCTTTCCTGTCTTCAAACCATTCGCAGATCGCGCCGAAGGTGCGGTGATCTATCAACAACTCACCGAAGCCATACGTAAAGTTGATGCGTTTGGAATCGTCATTCCACCGCCAACGGTAAGAGGACTCGGCACGGGTGGTGGTTTTAAAATGGAAGTGCAAGACCGCGCGGGACTCGGCTACGCCGCCTTGGAAAACGCAACATGGGGACTCGCCGGAGCAGCAACTGCAGATCCTGCGATCGCGCAGGCCTTCACTCCCTTCACGTCTGCTGGCCCGCAATACTACGCCGATATCGATCGCGAAAAAGCCCTCATGCTTAACGTTCCGCTCGGTAACCTTTTCCAAACTTTGGAAATCTATCTCGGCTCGTCTTTCGTGAACGAAATCAATTTATACGGTCGCACCTATCGGGTCACCGCTCAGGCCGACAGTAACTTCCGTGATGATTTCGATGACATCGCGAAACTCAAAACGCGTAACGCATCCGGTGAAATGGTGCCTCTTGGTTCGATGATGGAGCTACGCCAAACCACGGGTCCGGATCGCGTAGTGCGTCACAATCTTTACCCATCCGCCGATCTCCTCGGAGCTGCTGAACCAGGTGTTAGCACGGGTGAAGCACTCGCAAAAATGGAAGAGCTCGCCGCAAAAGTTTTACCACCCGGAATAGGTTTCGAATGGACTGAAATTGCTTACGAGGAAACTCAGAACTCAGGTTCCGCACTAATGGTTTTCCTCATCGCGGTGTTTTTCGTCTTTCTTGTCCTCACCGCTCAATACGAAAGCTGGGGCCTCCCGCTTGC
>JANOKJ010000058.1:0-3245 GCA_031419275.1 Akkermansiaceae bacterium
TCACTACGGCGGAAGGAGATCTTCTATTAGTGCGCTGCCGCAGAATGCTTCACGAAATCGACCAAGTCAGTATGGATCTCGAAGGCCTGCGGCGTTGGGGACAGACACGAATTCGTATCGGCGCGCCACATTCGCTTTGCCATTTTTTAATCCCATCAATCCTTCGTGAATTCCGCGATTGTTTTCCCCGTTGTGAGCCATCCATCGAGGTCGGCGACAGCACCTTGCTCCTCAACCAACTCACCGAGGGGAATCTCGATCTCGTTGTCGGCCTAAGGCCACGCGGGCGCAGCGAAGAAGGTTTTCGCCACATGTTCCAGGATCGCCTTGCATTCGTTGTCTCCCCTTTTCACCCATGGGCAAAGGAAGGTGCGGAAATCGAATCCACACTGAGCGATCAGCAATATATCATTTACGCGAAAGCCACCGAAACGCATCGCTTGATTGAAAACTGGATGGATCAGCGGCTCGGAAATACTAACAGAAGCTTGGTGCTCGGCGACATGCAGGCGATCAAGGAAATGGCCAAGATCGGAATCGGTGTCGGGATTGTAGCACCATGGGTTGCTGCACGGGAAATCGAAGATGGCAGCTTGAAAGTTATCGATATGCAGGGCACTCCAATCGAACGCGAGTGGGGCGTTTTCCATTCGTCCAAACGCGAGCCAAGCCTTGTGGAAGAAGCGTTTATCGGCCTGTGTGAAATGGCATTTTCGATGATGCCGAATCAGAATTAAAAAATGAAGCTTCCGCTGTTTCCAGCGGAAGCTCATGCAATCAACAACCCAACTTAGGACAAAAATTTTAGAACTCGTAGTTCAGTTCAACAGTGAAGCGAGTGGTTGTGGGAAGTCCGGCGGCTCCAACAAACGCATCACCTTCGGATTCAAAGTGTGCTAATTTCGCAATCGCGGAAAACTGATCGTCGAATTTCTTAACCAGCACCGAATCAATTTCCCAACCGTAGCCAGTGGAGATTTCGTTATCACCCATCGCGTGCAATGAGTTCGTCCATTTCATTCCCCAGAAAACGGGAAGAGTGTGGGATACATAGAGGTTGGAGAGGCCATTGTGCGTTCCACCAAGGCGACCTGCGATAAACGCATCAGCAAATCCGTTGAAGGCATGCACGGTTGCAAGCGGAGTTTTGAATCCAGCATCAAGGTGCTCGAAGCCGAGAACGACTGATTGCTTACCGAACGCTTTGGTTGCCGTAAGATGCGTGTAAAGTGCATCTTCAGTTCCTAATGCACCAGCCTTGTCTTGCCATGCCAACTCACCATAAAGATCGAGACCGATAGCTTTGCCTTTAGCGCTAACGCCGAAGGTGTTGTTATCCCAACCACCAAAATCTTCGAAATTCATGATGTAGGCATAACTTCCAAGTGTGATTCCCTCGATCCCTGTATAAGATGCATTCAATAAATGCACGCTAGCAGATACATCCTGCACGTTTGGCAAAACCGCACCATCTGCATCGGAACCGAAGATACGATTGATACGGCTTAGGTATGAATAGTTGAACGTCAGATCATCGAGCGATTTATTGGCGAAAGAAATCGCATCAAAGGTTTGTTCGTTTTGTCTCCAACCCACGTTTCCAATGAAAGCGGCATTATCATAAATAATGCGCTGACGTCCGATTTTCGTAACTGTATCGAATCCCTTATATTGAAGAAAAAGCTGATTGAGCTCGTTTGTTTCAGGATCAGCTATCGTGGTATTAGCTGGATCGAACGGATCAACACCCGTCGCACCACCATGGTAATCATCGATGGCTGCTTGGGTAAATTCACCCTCAACAAAGGCGCTGAAGCCATTCCATTCCGTTGTTTTCAGTCCGAGGCGCTCGCGGAATGTGAAGGAGTGTGACGGATCAAATCCGTTTACATCACCGAACTCATAACGAGCACGGATGTTCAAAGTTGGAGTAATCCAATCTTCTTTAGGTGTTTCCATAGAGACCTCTGGCGAACCTGCGTAAAGCATCGGAGAGGTAATAATTAATAGTGCTGCTTTTAGTTTCATAGTGTTGTGAGGAATGGTTTTAAATTCCATTGGCTTACGAAGCTATATTCCAGCCAAAGTCTGAATATCGTGATAAACCTATGTGAATTGCGTTTCCGCTGAGTATGACAGCGGATCATCCCTCTTCCGCAGGCTTTACTCTCAACTGGTATTCGCAGAGCTTCGTTCCGACTCAGAATGATAGGAAACTTAACCGAATCGATAGTTCTCATTTCGTTGGGACTGCTTTTTGCATCAGCGCTCTACGCCTCAGTAGGGCACGGTGGGGCTTCGGCTTATCTTGCAGTGATGGGTTTGGCAGGTATCGCACCGGCGGAGATGAAACCCATCGCGCTATCGCTGAACATCGCCGTCTCATTCCTCGCCCTGATCGCCTTCGTCCGTGCCGGACATTTTCGTGGAAAACTTTTCTGGCCGCTCGCCGTCGCTTCCATCCCCGCCGCATTTCTCGGAGGTTGGTTGCAACTCCCTGATCCGATTTTCAAATGGATCCTCGCCGCCGCACTGCTATTCGGGGCGTGGAGGCTGGCTTTCGGAAAAAAATCCGACGATGCGGAAATCCATAACCCGAACATCATCGCGCTCATCGGTCTGGGGGCCGCCATCGGTTTCTTATCAGGTCTGATCGGAATCGGTGGCGGAATTTTTCTCACTCCCCTGCTTATCCTCTTTCACTGGAGCAACACGAAAACCGCCGCAGCGATCTCTGCCGCATTCATTTTCGTGAACTCCATTTCCGGCCTCGCAGGGTTTCTCGTAAAAGGCGGCGCAATCCCCATCCAAATCACTTACCTTCTCCCAGCAGTTCTTATTGGTGGCATGATCGGGGCTCATTGGGGTAGCCGCCGCGCCCAAAATCCCGCACTGCTGCGAGCCCTCGCCCTAGTCCTCGTCATCGCCGCGGCGAAGTTTATGGTAGTGTGAAGATTTTTAAATTTCTTCAGTTCCTTATGGAGGCTCCAACACGGACGTCACGCTTTGTTGCAATTCATGCTAGCCCTACTCCGCCAAGGCTACGAAGTGCATTCTTCGCTTCCAAAAACTGATTCAATGGCTCGCCATTCGTAGCTTCAGGCACTGAAGCGAAGAATGGTGCGCGCGATAGGACTCGAACCTACACAGGGTTGCCCCTACTAGAACCTGAATCTAGCGCGTCTACCAATTCCGCCACGCGCGCACTTAGGCCAGCCTTACGACTGGGCGGAAAAACAACCATG
>JANOKJ010000059.1:0-12937 GCA_031419275.1 Akkermansiaceae bacterium
TTTCTCCGTCACATGAAAGATTCACCCATCCTCATCACCGGCGGCGCAGGCTATATCGGTTCTCACACCGTGCGCTACTTGGTTGGATTAGGAAAAAAAGTCGTGGTTCTCGATAACCTCGTATTCGGACACAAAGACGCCATTGTTGACTCCTCAGTCGAGCTTGTGATCGGCAACGTTGGCGACCAAAAACTCCTCCGCGAACTTTTCCAGAAACACCAATTTGGTGCCGTGATCCACTTTGCCGCATATGCCTATGTCGGAGAATCCGTGACTAATCCCCTTAAATATTATTGGAACAACACTGCAGAGCCCATCGCCCTACTCCAAGTCATGCAGGAGAATAATTGCAAAGCCTTTGTCTTTTCCTCCACCTGCGCCACTTACGGCACTCCTACGCGAATCCCCATCGACGAATCAAACCCACAAAACCCCATCAATCCCTACGGTCAGAGTAAACTCATGGTCGAACAAATTCTCCGCGATTGCGATAAAGCATGGAACTTGCGCTCTGCCTGCCTCCGCTACTTCAACGCCAGTGGTTGTTCCACAGACAGCAAGATCGGTGAAGATCATGATCCAGAAAGCCACCTCATACCCAGAGTCCTGATGGCTGTTTCCGGTGAAATTGATACCCTTGAGATCTACGGAACAGATTATCCAACTCCAGATGGCACGTGTATTCGCGACTACATCCATGTAGAAGATCTCGCCACAGCCCACGGTCTCGCCCTAGAACACATCCTGACCCATGATGAATCTATCCAGTGCAACCTAGGCACCGGCAAAGGATTTTCCGTCAAAGAAATCATCTCTGCCGCAGAACAAGTCACTGGTAAAACAGTTCCAATCAGCTTCGGACCAAGACGCGAGGGAGATCCACCTGAATTGGTTTCCGATCCAACTCAGGTTTTCAATACCCTTGGCTGGAAAGCCCAGCGTTGCGATGTTATCGACATCGTCGGCTCGGCATGGGCCTGGTTGAATGGCCCTCGCGGCGGTAGATTTGAAAAATAACCCCAAAAATCATATGGTAACTGCCATGTATTGACATTAATTCTTGCCCTCAGAACAAAAATTTACAAAGTTATGACTAGCGGTAGGGATATTCCCTCCAATTCAACCCATGAAAAACCCTCTACCATCGTTAAAGACGATTCATCTATTTAGAAAGGCATCTTCAGGCTTTACTCTAGTAGAAATGCTCATCGTCATTTTAATCATCTCGATCCTTATGACAGCAGGCGTCATGGGACTTAAAAATCTCTCAGCAGGCAAAGGCACTTCATCAGCCATTGCGACCTGTGAATCACTCTTCAACGAAGCGCGCACCATCGCTATATCTAAACGCTGCAAAAGCAGATTGATGATCGATGTCGATGATATCAACAGTGACAATTACCTGCGCCGGGTTGTCATTGCTCATCAAAAAATCGATGAGACCACTGGAGAAATTGTCCCAAATGCATGGATTCTCGCCAGCCGCGCTTACACCATTCCTGCTGCCACATTTTACAGCCGTGAATTCTCCAAACTCGTTGATGGAGGAGATATTCCTGAAACAAATATGAGCGGCGAGAACTTCACGGCACGTTATGCTGGAAACTATGCCTTTTACGAATTCAATGCTGAGGGTATTCCTGCACTAACCCCAACTGGGGATAGCTTCATCGGCGCAAGTTTTATCATCGGCGGTGGCATCCGTCCTAAAGGTCAGGAACCACGGTTGATTAGAGCCGCTGAAAAGGATCTTGCTGGCTTTGTCATCTGGAAAAATGGAAGAACATCCGCTTATCGCAACCCTGAACACATGGAAGTCGATACATCACAGAAAAATTTCTGAAATCATGAAACCCTCAATTCACCAAAATCAGAAACCTAAATCCCGCTACCTTCAGCGTGGATTCACACTCATGGAAACCGTGATTGCGATCCTGGTTCTAGCCGTCTTGCTAACAGGATTCCTCACCGTTTTCACTCCAGCAGCGCAAGGAATTAGACGCTCCATCAGCACCCAACAGGCAGATCGCCTAAATGCAACTCTACTAAGAGACATGTCCACCGTGCGCGAAGGTGAAACGATCCCTGGTGTAACGACTGGATTCGATAAAGCATTCACATGGATCCAAAAAGGCAATGATTCAGGATCCGCTATTTTCGTCTATCAATACCGAGGCAATAAATCTCAACCATCTCGCACGGATGGAACCCTGCAACCCATGGGCCGTATCGAAGGAAAACCCGGTATCGATTACGTCATTCAGACTGCCTCAAGACGGGTCGATGATCCCGCCTTCTTTGAAGATTTGAATGCACTAGTTGGCCCTCTGTTTTATATCATTCCTACCCAACTTGTTCCAAAAGTCGGTGATACTGGTGAAACTGAATTAGCTCTCGGAGAACTTGGCACAATCAAAAACCCCGATGAATCAGTTGCCGCAACTCCCAGCGCTTATACGGATGCAGTCATCACGTTTTCTGCAGCTTTTCACATCGCTCCCGCTGCCTCGGAAGCTTACTTAAAAGGTGCTGGGTTCCAAAATAAATTCACCTTAGCTATCGAAGCCTCCTCCTCATCCACCTCCAAACTCAAACCGGTCTTTATCCGCAACCTTGCTGTTCGCCGTTAATCTGAAAGTAACGTCTTATGAAATTACATCAAAACAAGACTCCTAACGGCTTCACCTTGCTCGAGCTACTTGTCTCTATGGTGATCACCACCATTATCATTTCAGTATTGGTCGCCGTGACCGTCACGTCTTTGGATATCTGGAATCGCAACCGCGCAGAAGTCCGTGCCTCACTCCAAGCCAAAGCTATGGTCGACTCCATGGCCGCCGACTTCGAATCCATGGTCGTCCGCCGTGGTAATGATTACCAATGGCTCATTGCTGAATTCGCACCACCATCCGAGGGTCCAAATAGCAACCAAAGCCCAAGTGCTCTCAATCTTATCTTCTTCTCTGCTGCAACGGACCGATACAACGGTCAAGTTGGCGAAAAAAACGCTGGTGGCCAACCTGTAACTGGTACCGACGGATTACCCGTTGATAAGGGTGGAGACATCTCAGGCGTCGGATACCAACTTATCTACAAAGACCCTATCAGCGATCTACCCAGTGATAATTACAAAACCTTCGTCCTCTACCGCAACCTAGTTAATCCAGACCTCACTTTTAGAGACTTACTTGGCAAGGATGGTAAGAATGGTGGGCCAGGTCTAAAAGCTGCATTTACACCCTATGCTGAGGGAGGTACTCAACCTCTCGATGCCGTCGAAAACTTTATTTGCGAAAACGTCTATCAATTTACCGTCAAATTCCATGTCGATGTGATGATTCCTGATCCAAGTAATGCAGCTAAAACTATCACGAAAAATGTATCTGTAAGCCTAACCTCAGCCGATACGTTTATCGTTACAGGAAACGGATTAACAAGCCCCGCTGTCTCACCGCTTACGGCTGCTCAAATAGCGACAGGTAAACTATCTGCCGTGGAAATTTCTCTAACCGTCCTAACCGACGGTGCACTGAGGCAATTACGCGGGAGAAGTTTTGCTAGCGAAGATAAACTGAGCGACTTCATCGCTGAAAATTCTTATCAATACTCCAAGCTTATACCGGTTCCTAACTACTAGGATCCATCAATCGAGCTTAGTGAACCAAGAATTTTCTCTGAGCTTCAGCTTCAGGATTCGCGTCATCAATCTCGCTCTCTGCAACGGTATCTGCGAGCAACTCATCACGGAACTTAGCGACAATAGCCTCAACAGGCCATGAAGACGCTTCTCCAAAGGCGCAAATCGTGCGGCCATCAATCTGATACGCCACACTCTCCAAAGTCTCGATGTCTTTCGCTGTCGCTTTTCCATCCACCAATCGGTCGGAAATTTTCTTCATCCAAGTAGATCCCTCGCGGCACGGAGTGCATTGACCACAGGATTCATGAGCGTAAAACGCGTTGAGATTGTTAAGCACCCATGACATTTTCCGCGTATCATCCAAAACGATCACCCCGCCGGAACCGGCCATAGATCCACAAGCCGCCAGAGAATCGAAATCCATCGGAATATCCCAAAACGCCAGTTCGCGTTCCGTACCATCCGGATTCTTAAGTTTGAAAACTTCGTTGGCTTTGAGAATTTTTGAGGACGAACCGCCGGGTATCACCGCTTTGATTTCCCTGCCTTCTTTAGGCCCCCCGCACATATCATAGAGCAACTCACGCATGGTCACTTTACCGACCTCAACCTCAAAATATCCTGGGTTTTTTACATCGCCGGAAACACAGAGAATGCGGGTTCCGGTATTTCGGGCCACACCGAGCTTTGCATATTCATCACCACCCATACGAATGATGTGTTTTACATGACAGAGAGACTCAACGTTATTTACGATCGTCGGACTCATATAAAGACCGAGAGCAGCAGGGAAATACGGTGGCTTGATCCGCGGATAAGGGCGCTTGCCTTCAAGAGATTCGATCAAACCCGTTTCCTCTCCGCAGATGTATGCACCCGCACCGCGGTGCACATAAATCTCCAAATCAAATCCTGAATTGAGAATATTTTTACCTACGAAACCTTTTGCGCGAGCCTCATCAATAGCCTTCTCAACGATAAGTGCAGCTGCTGGAAATTCTTCCCGAAGGTAGATAAACGCTTTGTGTGCTCCGACAGCGAAACAGGAAATCACCATTCCCTCAATCAACTGATGCGGATCTTGATGGACGATGTAACGGTCTTTGAACGTGCCGGGTTCAGACTCGTCACCATTGCAAATCAGATAAACAGGCTTGGTATTGTTTGGCGGAATAAATGTCCATTTCATCCCCGTTGGGAAACCCGCACCACCCCTGCCCCGCAGTCCTGACTTCTTCACCTCTTCGGTGATATCTTTCGGCGCCATGGTAAAGGCTTTCTTCAAATCATCATAGCCACCATCCGCCATATAAGTCTCGATCGAAGGATCCCATCCTTTGCGATCGATATTCTTGAAAATAAGCCGGTATTCTCGGGCGTGTGGTTGCTTGGTATACGATATCATGGGCGACGCGCGAAAATATGCCCGCTCCGAGCCGGATCGCCAATGGGATTTTCCAAGTTTGTGAATTTTTTCACAAGTCGACCCGACGAGACCGAATCAAACGCGCCACTTCGGGATCCAAATAAGGAATATTCTGCTCATTTCTTGCAATTGCCTCACGAATCCTAGTCGCAGATGCCGGATGCTCGCCTTTCACCACTTGTATGCTATACCCCTGAATTGGGTAAACAACGGTTCCATTTCTCGCCATTACGATAAAACTCACCAACCCAGCCAACTTTTCAGGATGCATCCATTTCGGCAACATCGCCCATTGGTCCCCTCCCATGATCCAAAACCATTCATATCCGGGAAACTTCTTATCCAACTTCTGCATGGTTTGATAGGAATACGATGGGCCATCGATATCGATCTCCGTCTGATCCACCCTTGCCCATGACAAATCACGAATCGCGATTTGCAAGTCCTCAATTCGCTCTAAACCCGACGATGGCGGCGTTGCGAGCTTATGAGGGGAAATCTGGCAGGGCAAAAACCAAACCTCATCAAGCTCAACTGCGGCTTTCGCCAGTCTCGCCAAGTGGATATGTCCCTCATGCACCGGATCAAACGAACCTCCGAAAATCCCAATCCGTTTGCGGCGTGATGCCAAAACTTCATTCGGATGTTCTTCATTTATCATAAATACAACTTACACCTCTTTTTTCGGAATGGTCATCAAAAATTTCGTTTCCCGCCCAGGAGTTGAACTAACTGTGATAGTCCCATGATGCGCTTCTATCGCGCGCTTCACAATCGATAACCCCAACCCTGTCCCTTTGATTTCCGACTGCGAGTGGTGCTTCTCGACCCGATAAAAGCGCCGGAAAATATGCGGTAGATCCGCACTCGGAATCCCCACCCCATTGTCACTTACCCAAATCCGCACACACTTGTCAGTCTCCTCAGCACCAACCTCAACCTTGAGATCCTTGTATGGATTTTGCTTCAACGCATTTTCAACAAGATTAAATAAAACCTGAGTCCAATAAAATCGATCGCCTTGCAAAATAATATTATCCTGCTGCAAATTCACACTCACGATCGCCTTCTGATTTTGAATCACAGACTCCAAACGTTCTAACACATCATTTATGCAGGAATGAATCTTGAATGGCTCAATGTTGATCGCAGATGCCTCTCCCGACTCCAATTTTGATATGACCAACATATCTTCAACAATACGCGAGATTCGCTCCGCGTGCTTTTTCATGATGGATAAAAAACGCTTCGCCATTTCAGAATCATCTAACATCCCTTCATCCAGAAGATTTTCCAAATATCCACTGATAATCGCTAATGGCGTGCGCAATTCGTGCGAAGCGTTTGCAACGAAATCTTTGCGTATTTGGTCGAGCTGATACTCGGATGTCACATCACGGATCACAACCCGTGTGCTAGGTATATTGCCTGAAGAATTCGTAAGCTTTGCTGCATCTATGATCCACGCGTTGGTCCCACGGGTTTCAAGATCTCCCAACGGTGAAGTCTGCTGTGGTAAAACCACACGCGATTGAACCGGTTCTCCCGTTTCAAGACATTGCAACAAAGCCTCCGCCAAACGCGGATCAAGAAACGCCTCTCTAACCTGCCTACCTACAAGCTCTCTACCGCTGAACAAATCACGCGCCATCGCATTGGCAAATCGAATATTCGCATCCGCATCGACGATGAGAAACGCGTCACCAAGCGCATCCAATAAATGATTCCGCTCATCCTGCGCGTGCTTGAGATCATTTTCTAAATTGATCCTAAGATCACTAATTTGTTTTCGGCTAGCACTCTTAAGAGCTCGTATCCGGTATGTATAAAAAACGAAACCGACAATGACACAGAGCGTCGCAAATATGGCTAGGTAATCGGTCATGGAATTGAACTAACCACCTGATAACCCACTCCCCTCACAGTTTCAATCAATGCTCCATGCTCCCCGAGCTTTTGTCGCAAGCGCTTCATGTGAGTATCCAGAGTTCGGCTGTGAACCTCGTCACAATAACCCCAAACCGTGCGCAAAAGATCATTACGATCCTGCGCCTTTCCAGGACGTTCGCACAAATACAAAAGTAATTTGAATTCGGTCGATGTCAGATCCACCGGTTCATTATCCAAATAAAATTTCACAGAGTTTTTATCAAACCGAAAAGGACCGAACTGAAACTCCACCAGTCCCGGCGCAGCATCAGCACGCCTCAAAATGGCGTTCACTCTCAAAACCAATTCTTTGGGACTAAATGGCTTGGTCAAATAATCATCCGCACCAGCTTCCAATCCTTCGATACGATCTTCAGTCTGCGCGCGCGCCGTCAGCATAATGACTGGAATATGCGAAGTCCTAGCATCACGCCTAATTTCTTTAAAAACCGCGAAACCATTCCGTCCCGGTAACATTAAATCCAAAACCACCAAATCTGGGCGTTCTTTGATACACATATCTGTACCCGTTATACCATCGTGAGCCTTAGACACATTATATCCAGCACGCTCCAAGTTATATCGAATCAAATCCGCTATATCAACTTCGTCCTCAACAACCAAGATTTTTTGCATCACTTATTTTGTAAGATTTCTGAGATTATATTGCAAACGAAGCGAATGTGACGATTTAGCCACATTTAACCCAATTTACCATTTCCATTTCTACGATTCACCGCATGACATGCCTTGCACTCAACGATATCGATATTTTCCTGATTTAAAAAAACATGCCCACAGAGTCGGCAAACCGTCACTAACTGCTTGAGAATACGCTCATTCCTCCAATGAATAAATCTTGAGATCATACCAATAAGCGCCACCGCGATTAGAGACGCTAAAAGCACACCCAATACAAAATCATTTAGGGTCAGATCCATGGCCCCTTTCGTTTAAAATCTCAACCCTCAATCCCATCCAGCGCTCCTCATCTGCGGATTCCTGAAACCGCAAGCCTTCCAACCACTTTGTGATCACCACCAAACCGACTTCGTTCCCACCACTCAACGATAAGCATTCCTTCACTTTCCCATTTGGCATCAAATTCAACAGGAACCTCCATTCAGAAGAATCCATCTCTTCCTTCACTTCCATACGAAACGGAGGAAATTCCGTAGGTAACCACTTTTCTGATTCTTTTGTATATGGAATCAATAACGGCTTCAGCACAACTTCGGTTTTTTGTTGATCTATAACCTCTCCCGTAGACTTAAAAATTCGGGGTAAGTATTTCTGTCCTTGAACTGCGATACGATGCATCGAACTCACTGATTCCATCTCTAAAGGCCTCATGCTAGTCTTATACAAATTCCATGAATCGTCCTTATTAAGCACACCTGACCCTAATCCCTCAAAAGGATCATCCATACCGCTGATTTCTAACCTCCCAGGGAATGGACCCTCTTCCTCAGCTGTTATTCGCCATATCCTACCCTCCTCATGATCTGGCACATAGAGCACCGATGCGCTTTTGACTGAAGCAACCTCTTTGGAATCAAACTCAACATTAACCAGACTTAAAGAAAATCCAAAAACCAACGTGACAATCAACACCGCAGCTCCTTTCCAGCCCCGATGAGCCTCCACACTGCTCCAGTCAAAAATCAGATCGTTCTTATTCATCAGCCGGTTCGTTTTCAGAAACTCCTGCTACTGTCTTTCCAACCAACGCAACTTTGAATCCCAACCGTAAAATAAGATCGATCATTTCTGACTGCACACCAGATGGCGTCCCAAGATCCGTTTTTAATAAAACCATCGCGCGCGACATCACCTCGTCAGTTTTCAACACCTCAAGCCTAGACTGAAGTTCCACTAAACTCACTGCTTCCCTGCCCAGATAAATCTGCTGTCCAGCTTCTCCTGAATGCAACGTGATCACAATTGATTCCTGATAACGCTGCATCTGAAACTGCGACGCTGGAAGCTCTACGCTTATCCCACTCTGACTCATATACGCCGGGCCCAACAGCAACAACATCGTCACCATGATAAATAGATCAAACAATGGCAGGGCATGCATAAAGCCCGGGCGCTCTTCTAATGTCGTTTCTAATTTCACTCAGTAACGGTAACTTTTGATTTTTTGCTACTTGCAGTTTGCTTTCTGCTCCCAGTCGTCTCCCCACGAAACGGAGCAAACTCCTCCTCCTCCCGCGCATCCGCAATCAAATGAACAATCTCAATCCCTGCCCTCTCGATGCGTGAAACCAACCGCTTAGACCGACCCACAAAATACAGGTAAAAAATATACATCGGAACCGCCACCGTGAGTCCGATCACCGATGTGATCAGCGCGCTCAACACACCTGCAGAAAGTTCATTCGGTCCAGTCAATCCACCCTGCTCGCTGACCCGCTGGAAAGCATCGATCATTCCCAGCATCGTCCCAAGCATACCAACCAGCGGCGATATCAACGCCACCGCTAAAATCGCCCGGATGTTTTTTTCAATCCGTGGCACTTCAAGCTGACCCGCCTCTCGTACCACATCGCTCAGATCCCTACGATCCAAATAATATCTCAACAAGCCCGCATGCGCGACCCGCCCAACCGGACCCGGTGCCCTTGCCGCTTCGTGCAACGCCTCAGCAAACGCCCTGCGTTTGATGTGAACCCCTAGTCCAACCAACAAAGAACTCACATTGATACGAGCTCGGTGAAAATAAAACAACCGCTCCACAATAAAAATTGAGCCGAAGAAAGCCAATGCCAGCTGCACCCATATAAGCGGCCCGCCTTTCTCAATTAATTCTGATCCATCCAACAATGCCAATATCATCGTGTCTCCAAGTTAGCGACTGAACCACCCACCTAGCAACCCCGAAAAACAGTCGAATCAGGCCCCAAATTTCAACTTTTCGAGAAATCCACACAATAAGGCCACCCGCTCCCCCACCGGAATCGTTTCAAGCAACAACTGCCGCAAATCCGGATCCTGGATCAACTGCTGTGCCACCAGATCCGCCATCAATCCCGCCTCATCTGCCTGATTCAACAAATGCAAAACCCCATTGCGAACCTCCTCCGGCACCTCCGACAAACAATCTTCCACCGATCCCTTCAGCGCCACCATCGCCGCATGATTCTGAATTTTTCCAAGCGATTCACCAAACAATGGCTCGATCACCGCCATAGGAAACACATCCTCCTCCAGCCATTCTTGAAACCTCACACGGATCACTCCATGCAACAAAAGCTCAGAAGTGCCATCGTCGCGCTCCATTGATGCCCGCACCAACCCTACCGTCCCAATCTTCGCCGCATGAGCCTCCGATTGACGTGCCACCGCAAACACACAATCTCCTTCCAACGCCTTTTCCAACATCACCCGATACCGCTGCTCAAAAATATACAGCGGCAAGCCACCATGCGGAAACAAAGTGCAGTCCGGCAAAATCATCACGCCACATTTTCTAGGTAGATTCAAACCCGTCATGCGACCAACATGGCACCCTATATCATCCGATGCAAATACTCTCTGTCACCTACTCGTCTTCTCTTCATTCAAAAATCCTAAATCAACAAAGCAGTGTGAGCGCTAGCGAACCTAGCATAATCCGACGAAGTCCTCACCACTTGGACGAAGCAAAGCGCAGTCAATCGTCAATCGTCATTCAAACCGAATATCCAAGCCGCACCGCTCGCTGAATTGATTGACGATTGTTGAATGCCGATTGTTGATTTTTGATCTGTAATTTCACCATTCAACATTCACTATTCTCACCCTATGCCGCAAATTCCCAAACTCTGGCTCGCGCTCTTCCTCGCTGCATGCAGTTCATCCTGCACACCCATTCCGGAAACCCCAGCCCATCCCCCCACCCCAAACCACCAGCCATCTTACTCCGCTATCCCCCACGCGATTACCCAACCCGAAAACATTCCCTTCGCTTCACCGACCCACCCCGTTTCCTCTCCGAAAGTCGTGAGTAAAACTCTCTCTAACATTCAATTCCAAGGCGTGTCTTTCGATTCCAGATCACATACTCTAAAAACCATCGATCAAACCAATGGCCCAGGAACTCAATATATCTCCGCACGCGATTGCGCCGATAAACAACAAGCCCTACTAGCCATCAACGCCGGCTTTTTTACCCCAGAAGGTAATCCTCTCGGCCTAGTCATATCCCAAGGCAACCGCTCCGGCTCATGGAACTCCAGCTCATCGCTCGGAACAGGAATCTATCGCATCAATTCGTCAGGCATCGCCTCCATCTCCAGACGATCCAATGCAGCCGCTGTTTCCAATTCCAAAGAACTTCTCCAAGCCGGCCCCTTGCTCATCGAAAACCACAAGCCCATCACTGGCCTAGATCCTGCCAAAGTCGCCATGCGTTCCATTCTCCTCCACGATGGCGGATATCGCTGGTGGATAGGCATCGCCTCCCCATGCAGTCTCGCTGATCTCAGCCGCGCCCTCACCTCGCAATCGCCAGCTGACTGGAAAATCTCCCACGCTCTCAACCTCGATGGCGGACGCTCTACCGACCTCTTCGTATCCTCAAAAATTTCAGGCGGAAGCCTAGAACGGAAAAGCCTCATGAACCGCCAGGTTCGAAATTTTCTCATCTTGAAATAAGCCGATTGGCTACATTTTCAAAACGCCAAGGGCTTGCGCTTCGTCTCACGATTCAGCTTATCGCAAGCAATCTTGCAGAGATCCAAAACAATGGGCTCACAGATCGCGTAGACCACGCTCGTGCCGATTTTCTCACGCGATAAAATCCCCGCCTGATGCAGCACTTGAAGCTGTTTGGAAATATTCGCCTGCGTGCAAGGTAAGACCTCCACCAACTCCCCCACATTTTTCGGCCCGCTTTTCAATTCCTGTAGCAAGGCCAGACGCGTCGTCTCGGAAAACGCGCGAAAAAACGCAGCTACCCGATCCAGATCCGTTAATTGAAGTTTCATGATTCATCTATAAGGTGAAATCCCCACTTGCGCAACATATAACTGTGTGATTATATTTTCATATATGAAAATTCATCCGAACGAACTGAAAGAGAAACTGGGACAAGGCGAACTGCAATTGATCGATGTGCGGACCCCGATGGAGTATGAGGAACTTCATATCGAGGGATCCAAATTAATGCCATTGGATCGCTTGGATCCGGAAAAAGTGAAATCCGGTGGTCCCTGCGTGGTGATTTGCCGTTCAGGCAAGCGCGCAGAGCAGGCAAGAGAACGCTTGCAAGCAGCGGGCTGCGAATCGGTCGCTGTGCTGGATGGCGGAGTTACCGCATGGGAACAGGCAGGACATCCGTTGAAACGTGGCAAAGCCGGCGTTTCTCTGGAACGCCAGGTCAGAATCGCCGCCGGTCTGATCGTTCTAACAAGTGTCATCCTCGGCACATGGGTAAATCCCTACTACTACGGCATCGCCGCATTTGTCGGCGCCGGCCTAACTTTTGCAGGCATCACCGATTGGTGCGGCATGGGGATGTTGCTCGCTAAAGCTCCATGGAACCAACGCAACACTTCCTGCTGCGAGAAGCAGTCCTGTTCAAACTAAACCACCAACCCCTTTAAAAAATGTTTTTACGTCAAATCACAGATCCTGCCCTCGCGCAGAACGCGTATCTCATCGGCTGCCAACGCAGCGGTGAAGCCATCGTCATTGATCCCGAACGCGATGTGGATCGCTACCTGCAAATCGCCAAGGAAAATGGTTTCAAGCTCACAGCTGTGGCCGACACCCATATTCATGCCGACTATTTGAGCGGAGCGCGCGAGCTGATCGAAGCCCATGGCGCGCATGGCTACCTGTCTCAGGAAGGCGGCGCGGATTGGCAGTTTGAATGGGCGAAGAACCTGCAAAACGTCACGCTACTCAAAGATGGAGATACATTCAAAGTCGGCAACATCGTGATCAAAGCCCTT
>JANOKJ010000060.1:0-5355 GCA_031419275.1 Akkermansiaceae bacterium
ACTTTCTACATCCCATCAACCAAGCCGGCTCTCCCACAAGGAAGCCGGCTTTTTTCTTACCCAACGAAAATTTCCGCTTCCCTCCCACATCTCCCACATTAGTCTCCGCCCCGAAGAACCAGCTCTTCCTTGATAGTTGAACTTTGAAATTTGAATTTTTATGAAAATCGTCGTCGCATACTCCGGAGGTCTCGATACCTCAGTCCTCCTCCTCTGGCTCAAAGAAAAATACAACGCGGAAATCATCGCTTACTGCGCGGACGTCGGCCAAGGCGATGAACTCGACGGCCTCGAAGCCAAAGCCCTCTCCACCGGTGCATCCAAATGCTACATCGGAGATCTCAAACAAGACTTCGCGAAAAACTACATCTTCCCCATGATCCAAGCTGGCGCGATCTATGAAGGCCGCTACCTACTCGGCACTTCCATCGCCCGTCCCTGCATCACCGCAGACATGATCAAAATCGCCATCGCCGAAGGTGCCGATGCCATCGCTCACGGCGCCACCGGAAAAGGCAACGACCAAGTCCGCTTCGAACTCTCCGCTGCTGCCCTCGCGCCTAACATCAAATGCATCGCTCCATGGCGCGATGCGGAGTTCCGCAAACAATTCCCCGGTCGTGCCGAGATGATCGCCTACGCCGAGGCGAACAACATCCCGATCAAGGCATCCATGAAAAAACCGTACTCGATGGATCGCAACCTCCTCCACATCTCCTTCGAGGCCGGTGCCATGGAAGATCCATGGTATGACGCCACCACCCCCGAGGACACCGACATGTATGTCCTTTCCGTTTCCCCAGAAGACGCACCCGACGCAGCTGAATACATCGAAATCCTTTTTGAAAAAGGCGACCCTATCGGTTTGAAACACGCCAATATCGATGCCCTCATCACCGAGCTCGGCGACGTAAAAACCACCGGCCAACAAGACGGCTACACCCTACTTAATGCTTACGGCGTCATGCGCGTTCTCAATCTGTTAGGCGGACGCAACGGCATCGGCCGCGTCGACATCGTCGAAAACCGCTTTGTCGGCATGAAATCCCGCGGTATCTACGAAACTCCAGGCGGCACCATCCTCCTAGCCGCTCACCGCGACCTCGAAACTCTCGTTGTCGATCGCGAAGCCATGCATATCCGCGATTCCCTCATTCCTAAATACGCCCAACTCGTATACAACGGTTTCTGGTTCGCCCCGGAACGCGAAGCCATCCAGGCCCTCGTCACTGAAACCCAGAAAAAAGTTTCCGGTGAAGTCCGCATGAAACTCTACAAAGGCAATGTCATGCAAGCCGGTCGCCGCAGCCCTCACAGTATGTATTCGGAAGCCATCGCCACGATGGAAGGCGGCCAAGAGCAAGCCTACAATCAAGACGACGCCACCGGTTTCATCGCTCTCAATGCGCTGCGCTTAAAAGCCGTCGCGAGACAGCAATAGCTGATTCTCTTCAGTCAAAAATCATCAATTATCATTCGTAAATCAAAGCGAATGATGAACGTGTCGTTGCTCGAAAATCATCGAGTTAAACTTTTTTTGCAACTTTCTCTGAAGTGAGTGGTTTGATGATTCGTAAGCGCGAACTCTTCTTAGTTCGTCCAATAAATCACTAACTCCAATCAACCATGAAAACATCCATTGCAATCCTAAGCGCCCTTGTTCTGTCGGTCGGCATGACCATCGCCGAAGAAGAAGGTAGCGAGAAAAACAAAAAGCCCAATCCACGTGAACGCTTTGATAAAGCGGATAGCGACGGCAGCGGCGCCATCAGCCTTACTGAATTCCAAGCAACCCCTCGTGCCAAAGAAAACCCTGAGCGTGCTGCTGAGATCTTCAAAAAAATCGATGCGGATGGCAGCGAAGATATAACCCCCGAAGAGATGATGCAGTTTGCTAAAGAGCATAGAAAGAATCACGGTGATAAGCCTAGTGACAAAAAACGTCCTAAGAATGAAGACGCTCCTGCAGAATGAGATTTCTCATCTGTGATTGATTTACCTATACCTGTAGTCGGATTCGTCTGACTGCAGGTTTTTTATTATGTTATTTCATACTCTTTCCTATGGAGCATTTGATTTCTAACATGAAATTTACCACCTCAAAAACATTCTCTAGAAAAAGAGCTTTGAATTATTGAATGAGTTCAACGCACCTCAAACGGTTGGTTGGCAGTGGCAGCGTGGCCTTTGCCGTCCTTTACCCAGACGTAGAGCCTATAAACTCCCGGTTTTTTAGGAGCTGTGACTGACACACTTCGTTTTGAAGGATCTTCGATTACTCCCTCTAGGAATACCGGTATTTTTTTATTCGTATTATGTTGATGCCCCTGAAGCTCGGGAAGCACCGCCCAATGCAAGGATAGGACATCTTGATCTGGATCGGTGGCAGAGACCTCGGCACTGAAGACGGCGTCCGGCGCGATCGCGGTCTTGGCGGTAGATGTAATCGGCTTCACGACTGGCGCGCGATTGGCAGGCACACGGCCTGTCCACATTTCCTCCAACACATCCACAGAAGGAGTGGTTTCACCCTCATGCGTATAAAGGCCAAACCATGTGGCGCTGGCCTCGAATTTCCATCCCCAAACGAAGGCGTAGTTGCCTAGGAAGCCATCACCAGGAGCCAAAACTTGCTTGTAGGCTTTGTGCATCATTTCGGCTTTCTCGGCGCTGGTTTGCTCCAAGGGCGCTCCGAAGCTGGTTTTTTTACTCTCCCAAAAACCGCGTGGACCCCATTCTGTTAGCATCCACGGACGTTTCCATTCTACCTTTTTCAGATGTTCACGAATTCCGAAAACCCCACCATAGGTGTTCACCCCGACGAAATCCAAATTGGGAGTGTGTGCATTTAACGCCTTGGCCTTGTCAACATTCAGCCCTGCGCAGGCAGTAAAATGCGGATGATTCGGATCAAGCTCGCGCACCAGAATAGCGAGGCGATTGAGTTGCTTCCAATATTCCGTGTCTGTGCCGTCTCCTTCCGACTCGTTGCCGATTCCCCATGCGAGGAGCGCGGGGTGATTGCGGTATTGAGTCACCTCTTTCCGCACTCGCTCGGCTTGTTTGGCGCAGTGCTCAGGGTTTTTATAGGAAAACCAACTGCACTCGCTTTCCAACCAGATTCCCGCGCTAACGGTCAGGCCGAGCGACTGCGCCTCATCGAGAACTTTGTCGAGGCCATTGGTTGACCATGTGCGTATCGAATTGCCACCGCGTGCCGCTAGCTCCGCCAATCTTGTGTCTCCGCCGACACCTTGCACGAAGTATGGTTTCCCGCCTCGCGTCATGCCAGCTGAAGTCACAACAACGGGTATCGCGGCAACAGGTTTCACCGCAACAGGCTTCACTTCAATGGGGATATCTTGTTCAACTTTTACTGCTGGCTCTTTTCCCTCACAGGGGCTCAGCAACGACATTGTAAGAGCGAGAAAAAAGACGCGGATTACTTGCTTCGTCATAATGGGAATCTTGAAAGACTAAAGAGAATGATTACTTGAACCTAGTTGGCAGAATAATGAATGCGAGGAAAATGCTTGTGAGGTAATAGCAATTGAGACGAGACCCTTGGAAAAATGAGCCATTGCAGAGGGGCTCAGAATTCACTTCAATCATGATTATTATCCAGACCCCAAAGTGACCCTGCCTACTTTCAAAGAAACCCTCAAACGCACAACTTCACGTTGTCCGGTTTGTAAACTTCCTGCACCTGCCGAGGTTTGGAAAACCACAGGCTCTCCGGCCAAAGTTTATCTTTCCCGCACTTGCACCGAACATGGCGAACACACCGCATGTATCTCCAGCGACGCGCGCTTTTACTGGCTAGCAAAAGGCGATCCGTCAAATGCGTGTGGCGCGGGCTGTGCTTGTTCATCCGATCCCGCAGGCCTTGCAGGCACGCTTGGTCGTAACGCCGATGCGAAAGATCCCTCAGTAGAAATTCTATCCACTTGCCTCGCGCTGATCGAAATCGTCGATTCCTGTAATCTCGCCTGCCCCACTTGCTTCGCAGACTCACCGGTCGGCGCTGCTGGGGAAAAACTGAAAAGTCATTCGCTCGAATCCCTCCAACAACGCATCCTCGGAGTGTTAGAAAGAAAGGGCAACATCGAGATCCTCCAACTCTCTGGCGGCGAGCCGACCCTGCATCCTCAATTTTTCGAACTCGTCGATTGGATCCACGCACAACCTGGAATCGACTACTGCCTCGTCAACACCAACGGCGTCCGCATCGCCAAAGAAGACGATTTCCTCCGCGAGATCGGCGTTCGCGCGCGTCGCGGAAATTTTCAGCTCTACCTCCAATACGATGGACCACAGGAAGCCGCGCAAAAAGAACTCCGAGGAACCGATCTCCGCGGGATGAAAACTAAAGTCATGGAGCGCTGCGATGCGGAGGGCATCCCTTTCACTCTAGCGATGACGGTCATGCCGGATAACCTCCCTCACCTTTGGGATACGATCGCAGAAGGCCTTCGTTACACCGCATGTCGAGGCGTTTCCTTCCAACCCATGTTCACTTCAGGGCGCACCTCAGTCCGACCCGAAACTCCCCTCAACACTGCCGACATCATTCTCGGTGCGGTCGATCAATCAGCGGGAAAACTCCGCTTTGAAGATTTCACGCCACTGCCTTGCGGTGATCCAAACTGCGCCACCATCGGCTACCTACTCCGCACCCCGATTGGCGTTCGCAGCATTTCGGAATTCATCGACTTCGCCAGCCTCCAAGGCTTCTTACGCGACAAGGTCCGCTACGAACTCTCCGATCTCATTCAATGCGGTTGTGAAAACACTGAGCTCGGTGAAATCCTCCACCGTTTTGAGATGAAGGAAAAAGATGCTTTTCGCATTTTTATCAAACCCTTCATGGATGCATGGACCTGGGATCAAGATCGCATCGACCGTTGCTGCACCCATGTCATCCGCCCAGATGGAAAACTCGATTCCTTCTGCCGCTATTACTCTAACTTTCCTGATGCAAGATGAGTGAGCCTGAACATTGGGAGAAAAGTGGCTGCTTCACTTTTTTCATTTGGACTCTTCCAACAGTCATCGTGCCCTTCATCGCTATCCTATTTGGCGAAGCATTTCCTCTAGGACTCTTTTTCTCATTTTTCATCGTGTTATGGATGGGATATGGTTGGGCGTTAACTTCAGTTCCACCCGAGCGACGAATTTCAAATTCAGATAAACGAAAAATATGGTTTAAAGCTGTAGGCTTCACGCTTGCTCAATGCGCTATTGTTCCTGTGATCTGTATTAGCGCGCTGTATGGATTCTGCCTAATTATAAGATAGAATAATTATCACTAAGTAACGATGAAACACCCTACTGAAAACGAAAACTCAGGTGAGA
>JANOKJ010000061.1:0-20371 GCA_031419275.1 Akkermansiaceae bacterium
GTTGTTCGCTTCAAGCGTCCCCGCCAGCCAATCCTCCAACTGCTTACGCTCTGCTTCGCTGGGCTGATCTTTTTTCTTCTTCGGCGGCATCTCCTCAAAATGCACTTTTTCCTGCATGAGATTCATCACATCCAGTCGTGCGTCCAAAGTCAGCTCCGCGAGATTATCCAGACGGAATTTCCCTTTTTCCGTGCCCTCTTCGTGGCACTCGATGCAATAATTCTCCAAAATATCCCCCACCGCGGGATCGATACGGAACTTCGCGGAATCAGCAGCCAGCCCGAGAGACGCGGAATGAATTATCGCCACGAAAGACAATCCTGCGGTCATGCGCTTGATTTTAACTGCCAAGATATCGCTTTTGAACTGGAGGCTAGTGGGAAAGGTCATGTGAGAATCAAAGAACGCTTGAAAAATGGAGGTGCCGTGAAGGACAAATATTAAATGTGAATTTACGTCACGTGGTAGGAAAAAATCCTCGATAATTTGACCCATTTAGGGTCATTTAATGACCGTGTTAGGCAGGCGATTTCCCGCGGCATTGATGACCGGAGTAAAACTGTCTCCAAGGCACATCTAGTCCTCAACAGCACCGTAGGTCACGCTCCAAAATAAAATGTGAACGACTGGAACACTTTCACTCCTCAATGGCTTGCTTCTTAAGCTTTAAAACCTACTTTCGCCGCGATGCGTTGCTTTTATTCACAGGCACTTGAGCTCGAACTTCCGGATGGACATCCGTTTCCGATGGATAAATTTCGAGTTTCGAAGGAAATGCTATTGAGCGAAAGGATCCTACGCCCCGAGGAAATCATTGAGGTAAAGGCCACGGATTTTCATCGCATTCTCCGGGTTCACGATCGAGCCTACATCGAGAAAATCCAGTCCGCAGCGTTGGATAGAAAAGAACAACTCGTACTCGGACTCCCCTCCTCTCCCAATCTTTTTTCCCGCTCCGCCACCGAAGTAGAAGCGACACGTCTTGCCTGTGAGGCGGCGTTGATCGAAGGAGTCGGTGTCTGCCTAGCTGGAGGAACTCACCATGCCTTCCGCGAACACGGCGAGGGCTACTGCGTGTTCAACGACATCGCGATCGCGATCCGAGATCTTCAAGACAAGCAACCCAACATCAAAATCATGGTGGTCGATACCGATGCGCATCAGGGCAACGGTACCGCCTCCCTGCTCGGTGATGACCCACGAGTGTTTACCTACTCGATCCATGTCGGAAAAAATTATCCTACCCGAAAAGTCAGTTCCTCACTGGATGTAGAAACGGTGCGTTATGTGGAAGGTGAAATGTATCTCAATGCCCTTTTCCAAACCCTCGCCGACTCACTCGACAAATTCGCACCAGATCTGGTGATCTGGATTTCCGGTGCGGATAACCATCGCAACGACCGCTTTGGGCAAATGCATCTATCGCTTAAAGAAATCCAGCGTCGTGATGAAGTCCTGCTGCGTGCAATGATCAAAAACCGCATACCCATTGCGATTCTCTACGGTGGCGGCTACAACCGCCAACCTGAATTCACCGCCAAACTCCATAGGAACACCATCGCCACCGCGAAACGACTTGCAGCGGAGTACAGAGGGCTTTAAAAATACCTTTGATTGGTCGCTTTTTACAGCCTAGTCTACCCATCCCAGTTCCTGTTCGATTTACATGGCCACTTCCCGCAAAGATTCATTTACCATTCAATTTTATCTCATCGTAGACGCGTTGTTGGTATTGCTCTCGTTTTGGTTAGCGGGATTGCTGAGAGATCCAATCCGCTTGTTACTACACAGACCTGCCATTGATCAAACGGATCTAGCATCGATCGCATGGGTGCTTTATATCGCCGTGCCATTCACTCCACTCGTATTGGAACGATTTGGCTTCTATGAAAAATCACGTTACAAAAAAGCTCAGGTCGCAGCTTGGCAGTTGATTCAGGGAATTTTCATCATCGGTTTAGCCATCTCTCTCGGAACCGTCTTTGCTAAATTAACTGAGGCTCCGCGTATTATCCTCGTAACCGCTGCAACTTTTATTTTTGTCTTTTTATTAATCAGAGAACGCAGCTCTGCATTCTTACTAAGACGCCGCAGAAAAAACGGGATAGGAAAAGAACAGGTTGTCATCGTCGGTGATGAATTAGAGATCTTTTTTTTCCTCTCTGAGATCGATCAAGACACCATCGATGATTGGGATATTGCTGATCACTTCGATCTCTCAAATCGACCCACCGATGAACTGTTCACGATCCTTAAAAAGAAATCAATCAGTCGGGTAATCTTCACCACTCGAAGCACCGAATTCGAAAAAGTCGCGAGCGCGATTGAAATCTGCGAGTTGCAAGGCGTTGAAGCATGGATCGCCGCATCATTCATCCGCACCCAGATCGCTCGCCCGACATTCGATTCAGTCGGCTCCAAGCCGATGTTGGTCTTACGTTCCACTCCAGATCTTTCATGGGCCATCTTTGCGAAGGAACTGATGGATCGTGTGCTGTCGTTACTGATTATTTTATTAACCTTACCCTTGTGGCTGTTTGCATGGATCGGGATCAAAATCACCAGCCCGGGAGCTCCGGTAATGTTCACACAAATGCGTGCGGGTCGTTATGGCAAACCCTTTAAAATGCTGAAATTCAGAACTATGGTGGCGAACGCTGAGGAATTATTAAACTCCATCAAAGAAGAACACGGCAATGAGATGGAAGGCCCTGTTTTTAAACTGGATCGCGATCCGCGAGTATTTCCATTTGGCGCCACGCTTAGAAAGCTCAGCATAGATGAACTTCCGCAGCTCTTGAATGTGTTGGTCGGTCAAATGAGCTTAGTCGGGCCAAGGCCCTTGCCGCTGTATGAAGTTGAAGCGTTCAGTGAAATTTCTCACCGCAGAAGATTGAGTGTGAAACCCGGCATCACTTGCGAATGGCAAATAGGCGGACGAAATAAAATCACCCGCTTCGAAGATTGGGTGGCAATGGATCTTCGCTATATCGATAACTGGTCGCTGTGGTTAGATTTTCAAATTCTACTCAAAACCATTCCAGCCGTTCTATTTGGAAAAGGAGCGAAGTAACATTCCGTTTTTTAAACCATGCAGATCGCTTCTTCTATCTTCTGGATCGCTGGTTTCATCCTCAGTGTAATCATGGGACCAACCCTGAAAATATGGACCTGGGGCCCAACCATGCTTTGCTTCGCTGCTGCCACAGCTTTCGCACTTTCTAACATATGGCGAGACGGACTTGGTAAATTCAATCTTTATATTCTCATCACAGGATTAGTGACCGCCGCGTGGTTCGGTGGACGAGCTTGGTTTTCACCGGCCCAGGAACTGGCATTGATCGATCTCTCACTCATTGCCATGGCGGCTTCCACGTTCATCGTTTTTCAAAATGCCTTTCGAAACAGTAATGCGCAAGCCATCATCATCGCGGGCATCGCTTTGCTGCTTGGCGCCAATCTCGCGGTCATGGCTATTCAGATGCGGGATATCACTTATCATTTTTTTATCCCCCATACGTCACTCGCCTGGCCAGCCGGATTTTTTCGTCACTACAGTCATTGTGCTGCATTTCTGATTTGCAGCTCATTATTATTAGGGGCGTTTTCATTAAAAGGCGCGTGGCCGCTGTTCGCTAGAATCATCCTGTTACTCTTGGCCTTACTTGGGATCACCGCCGTTTTCATCACAAAATCCCGCAGCGGCATGCTAGGCGCTAGCTGCGGTGTTTTCACACTGCTCACTTACTGGCTAATGACCAGCAAACGTGATGATCGCAAATGGAGCGGTGTCGCGCTCGTGCTCGCACCGATTGTCATGTTAGGCATCGCTGCTATCGGTCTTTCCACCCTTGAGTCAGTCCAACAAACCCGTCACGAAGGTAGCGATCTCATCGATATGCTGGATAATGACATCCGTCTTTATCTCTACGGAATCGCACTGTCATGTATCACACTACATCCCTTCATAGGTGGAGGCAGCCGAAGCTTTAGTTGGGAAAATTATCAGTTCTGGGATATCGAAGAAATCGGTGGCTTTGGCGCAGACCCGGAACATGTGCACAATGAATTTATCCAGGTTTTTACCGACTACGGGATCATCGGCGCGATCGTGCTTGCCACGTTCATCGTTGGTATTTGGGTGCTGTGTACTTTCCGCTCTCTCGTTCAAGGCGATTGGACAAAATACGCTCATGGCGATGCATGGAGAATCGGAGGCATCGCAGCCTTCATCGGTATCTTTATCCAGTCCAACTTTGAGGGAGTCCTTCGCACCGCTCCCGGTGCTATCTTACTCGCCATCTGCCTAGCTGCAGCCAGCCATGATCGCATCTATGAATCTTTCAAATCTATCAGATATCTCTGGCCTCGCCGCATCTCGCTTGCCGCTTTTGCCTTGGTGAGTATCTGCTTGATGGCATTTTACGGATGGAAAGGTAGTTTGGTTTCTAAAGATGTGTGGACTACGGTTTTCGAAAAAAAAACCATTACGAATGAGCGGAAAATTGAAGCATACACCAGAGCCTTATCGCATTGGGAACTCGAATCCCTACACAGTCAACGTGGGATTCTTTATTATTATTTATCTCCGGAAAAATCCGACAAGCAAGAGCACCATCAATCGTTAGAAATGGCGATCAAGGATTTCAAAAAAGCTAGCTTACTTCATCCATTCACTCCACTGCATCCACGCAACGCCGCCAATGCGTTTAGCCGACTAAAGAACACCGATGAGGCGACCTCGTATTACGAAAAAGCGATTCAGCTGCAGGGAGGCATGGAAGCTGGATACAATTCACGATTTTATTTAGCCAATCATCTCTCAGATGCCGGACTAGAAGAATTATACACAGGCAGTGCAGCGGTCGCGATTGAGCATTTCAAACGAGCTTCTGAATTACTCAAAACCTTTCCGGAATACTTCTATGGCCCTTCCTATTACAAACTTCGCATCGATCTCACTACAAACCTAGCTAAAGCATATGAAGAGCAGAAACAATTTCGGCTCGCTCTTGAAACATACGATCTCGCAGCTCGAGGCAATCAAGACCCTAATGCTAGCTACTTCGCTGGATACATGCTCATGAACATGGCAGAACTGGCGCTTTTGGATCAGCGACCCGCAGATGCCTTGCGTTTGTTTCTCGAAGCAGAAAAACGCATCACACAAACACCGCCTTCCTCTATTGTCAGCCAGGAAGATCGCAACATCATCCTAGAAGATCTGAGAAAAAAAATTATCAGCCTCGAACAAGCTAAACACCGCCCTTCCGAAGAAATCCGCTTCAAATAATGGCGATTTTATCCATCAACGCCTGACTTTGTTGGTTACAGTGCACGAAAAGCTAAAATTATAAACGCAAAGTGTTGCCGTTCCCGTCTCGCTGTGAACAATCAGCCCGCCCATGAAAATCATCAGCGGAACAGCTCATCGCGTACTTGCCGGAAATATTGCAGAAACTCTCGGCCAACCTCTGGCCGATGTCCAAGTCGATGCCTTTCCGGATGGCGAGACTTCGGTAAAGATCAATGAAAACGTCCGAGGAGAAGACGTGTTCATCATCCAACCCTCTTGCCCTCCTACGAATCACAACATCATGGAGTTGCTGATCTTAGTCGATGCCGCCCGCCGCGCCAGCGCCGAACGCATCACCGCGGTCATACCGTTTTTTGGTTACGCCAGGCAAGATCGGAAAGACCAACCGCGCGTTCCCATCACTGCGAAACTCGTCGCCAACCTTCTCACCTCCGCAGGTGTCAATCGCGTGCTGACCATGGATCTCCACGCTCCTCAGATCCAAGGATTTTTCGACATCCCCGTGGATCACCTCTACGCCAAACCCGTTCTCATCAACTATCTCCGCGAGCGCCATCCGGACACCTCGAACCTTACAGTCGTTTCTCCTGACGTCGGCGGAGTGAAAATGGCACGTGCCTACGCCGATGCTCTCGGGGCTGAACTCGCCATCGTCGCGAAACACCGTATTTCAGCCACCCGCGTCGAAGCCATGAATGTCATCGGTGATGTTAACGGCCGCGACGTTTTACTTGTCGACGACATGACAGAAACCGCCGGCACGCTCACCGCCGCCGCAGAAATCCTCCACAAACATGGTGCGAAACGCATCTTCGCAGGGGTTTCCCACGCCATTATCAGCGAGCTAGCCAATGAGCGCCTCGCGAATTCTCACATCGAGGAAATCATCACCACAGACTCCGTGCCGCAAGCCTGCGGACCGAAAGTCCAAGTCGTCACGATCGCTCCCCTTCTCGGTGAGGCCATCAGACGTATCAACGGCGGCCAATCGGTCACCTCGCTTTTCTCCGTCTAAATGCGGCATTGAAATTGCTACGTTTCCTTATCCCATGCCTCACTCCACTCGCGAAGAACTACGCATCGCAGGTTTCGATCTCATTGACGAACGCCTCACCTATCTCCTTGGATGCTTGAAAGATGCTCTAGCAAGTGCAGGTGAAACCGAACTACTCGCTCACATGCCTTGGTCTGGCGGCGCCATCGATCCCAATGCAGCCCTTCCCGAAGCTCTTCCAAAACTTTACTCCATTGGCTTCCAACTCCTCAACATGGTCGAGGAACGCGTTGCCGCTGAAATCCGCCGCGAGCGGGAAAAAGCCCTTGGCGCCGATTCCATCCGCGGTCTCTGGCCACAAGCTTTACGTGATCTTTTAAAAATCGATCCCGATCCGAAAACCATTCTCGAGGTCCTCAAAGAAGTTCACGTCGAGCCCGTCCTCACCGCTCACCCAACCGAAGCGAAACGCGAATCCGTCCGCGCGCGCCAACGGGTTCTTTACGAGGAAATGGTGCGCAACGAATACCCGAAATACACCGTCCGGGAAAAACGCCGCATTCGCGAACGCGTCGTCACCACTCTGGAGACGCTCTGGCTGACTGCTGAAATCCATACCGTTCGCCCCGATATCAACTCGGAACTGCGCAACGCGATCCATTACCTCCGCGATCTTTTTCCCGCTGCTATCAACCGGCTCGACCTCCACTTCACCGAGGCATGGCGCGATGCCGGACTCCCGCTCGATCTCCTTCGCTCCGCCGGAAACATCCCGCGCTTATCCTTCGGTTCATGGATAGGTGGCGATCGCGATGGCCACCCGCTCGTCACGCCAGCCGTCACCGAACAAAGTCTTTCCGAACTTCGTATTGCCGCCTTCCAACTTCTTGAGCGCGAACTGCGTGATCTCGCCTCGCAACTCACCGTTTCCCGACAGCTCGTTCACGTCCCAGATGAACTCCAGGATCGCATCGATGAACTGAGCTTCATTATCGATAACGACAAATCGGTCAAAGATATCCTCGATCACCAAACCGAAGAACCCTGGCGCCAACTCGCCAATCTCATGGCCTTGCGCCTGCGTGAGCAAATCAATGGAAAACTTGGATATGTTTGTGCCGCTCAATTAACCGCCGATCTCAATCTCATTTCCAGCACGCTGAAAAACTCGGGTTGCAATTTATTAGAAGAACAAGCCATCCGTCCGGTGCGACACAAAATCGAAATGTTCGGCTTTCACCTTGCCAAACTCGACGTCCGCCAAAACTCGGAATTCCATGATCAAGCGATCTCGGAAATCCTAACAGCCGCAGGAGTTGAAGACGGCAAAAATTTTGCCACATGGCCGGAAGCTCAACGAATCGAGTTTCTCAACAAAGAACTCAACTCCACCCGCCCTTTCCTTCATGATGGTTCAAGGATAGGCGATTCCGCAGACAACGTCCTCGATACGTATCGAGTCTTGGTTCGCCACATGGCGGCATGGGGCAAAGACGGCCTTGGGTCGCTCATCATTTCGATGACCCGGAAACTCTCCGACCTTCTATCGGTTTACCTCCTCGCGCGTGAAGCCGGCCTGATGAAGCACAGCGACCAAGGCATGATCTGTCCACTTGAGGTCGTTCCGCTTTTCGAAACCATGGATGACCTCGCGAACTCCGCAGGCATTCTGAAAGCATTTCTCGAACACCCACTCACCTCGCGTTCCATCCATGCAATGGCGCAGCCGCAGCAGCAAGTCATGCTTGGCTACTCGGATTCTAACAAAGACTGCGGAATCCTCGCCGCACAAGTCGCCTTGCACCACGCGCAATCGGAACTCACCAAGGTCGGTCAGTCAAAAGGTGTGAAACTTTGTTTTTTTCATGGCCGAGGCGGCACTATTTCCCGAGGCGCAGGTCCAACTCATTGGTTCATGGCCGCCCTTCCCCACGGTGCAATGTCCGGCGGTTTCCGCATGACCGAACAAGGCGAAACCATCGCCCAAAAATACGCCAACCTTGCGAACGCGACTTACAATCTAGAACTCCTACTCGCCGGCGCAGCCATCAACACCGCACGCCACAAGCACCTTCCCGAAACCTCGGATCCTGCCGATCGTTTCCTCTCAACCTTATCCGCGTCCTCGCAAAACGCCTACCAATCTCTCCTGCGCTCCGAAGGCTTCATTGATTTCTATCGCCAAGCTACTCCCATCGACGCTCTCGAAAACGCCCGCATAGGCTCCCGCCCCGCGCGGCGCACTGGGAAAAAATCCCATTCCATTTCCGACCTCCGCGCCATTCCGTGGGTCTTCTCATGGACTCAAGCACGCTATTACCTCCCGGGTTGGTTCGGCGTTGGATCGGCACTCTCCGAACTCAAACAAGCTTCTCAACAAGACTTCCTCGAACTCAAAGAAGCGCTCAAACATTCCACCTTCCTCGCCTACGTCCTGACCAACGTCGAGACCAACCTAGCCTCCGCCAATCTCGATCTCATGCACGCCTATGCTGAGTTGGTCACCGATAAAAAAATCCGCGCGTTGTTCACTGAAAAAATCACCGCCGAGTTCGATCTCACCAGCAAGCTTCTAACAGAACTATTCGATGGATCCATGGACGATCGCCGTCCTCGCATGGCGAAGACTCTCGAAATCCGCGAAGCTCCTCTCAAAGTTCTGCACCACCAACAAATCGCCCTCCTCAAGGAATGGCGCGGCCACATCAACAGCGATCACCAAACCGCCGCCGACGCCCTCCTTCCAAAACTTCTCCTCTCGATCAACGCCATCGCCTCCGGCCTCCGCACCACGGGGTAACAAGGAGAGGCGGCATCCTGCCGCCTAGATATGATTCGTAGCGATCATTGTAGCGGCGATCTTCGGTCGCCGTCTGATTAACTCTTCATCCTGAATGGATGACAGACCTTAGCCCGGGGTCGAATTTTCTTTCTCATCTTCCTCGGGGTATTCGTCGCTACGCTCCTCGACCCCGCGCTAATATCTTTGATCCCGTTGGGATCAAAAACTGTTAGAAGCCACCCTTCATGAAATCCAAATCCTGAAAGGATTACAGACCTTAGCCTGGGGTCGAGGAGCAACGCGACGACTACCCCAGGGCTCACGCCCCAAAAAATATCGCACCCTGAAGGGGTGCAAGGAATGTCAGCATTCAATCTCCGCTCTTCAGCACTTTAATGAAGGCGTCTTGCGGGATGTTCACTTTACCGAACATCTTCATCTTTTTCTTACCCTCTTTCTGCTTCTCTAACAGTTTACGTTTACGGGAGATATCACCGCCATAGCATTTCGCTGTGACGTTCTTACGCATCGCGGAAATGGATTCGCGCGCGACAATTTTTCCGCCGACTGCGGCTTGGATTGCGACGACGAAAAGGTGTGAAGGAATAACTTCTTTCAAGCGCTCCGCAAGCTTGCGACCGTAGCCCTCTGCTTTATCGCGATGCACAATCGTAGAGAACGCTTCGACAGGATCACCGGCGATGAGCATATCCATTTTGACCATTTTCGCTTCGCGATAGCCGGCGTGTTCGTAATCCATCGATCCGTAACCTTTGGTTTGGGATTTCAAGCGATCGTTGAAATCGACGAGGATTTCTGAAAGTGGCAACACGCATGAAAGCATCACGCGCATATCGTCGATGGTTTCAGTATTGGTTACATCACCACGCTTTTCCAACACAAGCTGCATCATGTCACCGATGTATTCACCGGGAACCATGATGTAGACATTCACGATAGGCTCGCGGATTTCCTGAATGACTTGGGTATCTGGAAACAAAGTAGGGTTATCGACGATGACGTGAGTGCCATCGGTTAGATCGACATGGTAAATCACCGATGGATAGGTCGAGATCACATCCATATCGAACTCGCGGCGCAGCCTTTCCTGAATGATTTCCATATGCAGCAGCCCGAGGAAACCGCAGCGGAAGCCGAAGCCGAGCGCGGTCGAGCTCTCTTGAGAAAAAGTGAATGCCGGATCGTTGATCTGGAGTTTGCCCATCCCCATCTTCAAAGCCTCATAATCCGATGAATCCACCGGATAGATTCCCGAAAACACCATGGGCTGAATTTCTTTATAACCCGGCAACGCTTCCGGGCACGGATGAGTGGAATCGGTCATCGTATCGCCGATCTTGACCTCACTGGCGGATTTCATATTCGCGATGACATATCCGACATCGCCTGCCCGAAGGATGTCCCGTGCACTCATTTTCGGAGTGAATACGCCGACCTCTTTGATCTCGTAGGTTTTATCGGTAGCAAAAAGTTTTACCCGTTGGCCCCTTTTGACCGTTCCGGAAAACACCCGCACATAGGAAACTACGCCGCGGTAGGTATCGTAGAGCGAATCGAAAACCGTTGCGCGCAGGAGTTTGTCAGGATTTTCCACCGGTGCAGGCACACGGGCGACGATCGCTTCTAAAATTTCTTCAATACCTATTCCAGCCTTAGCCGATGCAGGGATGCAATCCTCTGCGGGAATGCAAAGAATTTCCTCAAGTTGCTTTTTGCACTTCGGCACGTCAGCAGCCGGAAGGTCGATTTTATTGAGAACTGGAATAATTTTCAGATTCTGCTGCTCCGCGAGATGAAGATTCGCGACCGTCTGTGCTTCTACACCTTGAGCAGCATCCACCATCAGGATCGCACCCTCGCACGCCGCCAGCGCGCGCGAAACCTCATACGAGAAATCGACGTGACCTGGCGTGTCCAGCAAGTTGAGTTTGTAGGTTTTTCCGTCCTTGGCCTTGTATTCCATCGCCACCGGATGGGATTTGATCGTGATCCCCTTTTCCCGCTCCAGATCCATGGAGTCGAGTTGCTGGGCGGAGCTTTCACGCATCGTCACCGTGCTAGTCATTTCCATTAGGCGATCGGAAAGCGTGGTTTTCCCATGATCAATATGGGCAATGATGGAAAAATTTCGGGTCAGCTCGACAGACATGGAAGGTAAAATCTAGGTAGAGGGGCTTTGGATTCGTCCGGAAAACCTCACGCGTGCGGGATGGATTGCACGAAACCGGAGGAATTACAGCAAAAAACATCTTCGATGTTTTAAATTTCAAATCTCAAATCCCAAATTTCAAGGAATTAAGCCTCCCTCGCCATCAACTCCGCTTCTTCCTCATGAGAATGGATCTGTAAAGTGACCTGCACCCCCTCTTTCTCCGCTGCAGCCTTTAAAACACTGCGTATTGCCGAAGCAGTGAAACCATTCCGCCCAATCAGCATCGCCACGTCCTCACGACCCAGCACCAGCTTAAATCTCAACCTTTTCGGCCCCAACTCAGCCACTTTCAACTGCGCCTGCTCTGGCTTATCAATCAATTTTACCGCCACAAATTGTAGGAAATTCTTTAATCTATCGGTCACCGCTTGCATGGATCAAATGTTACGCATCTTTGCCCACACCGCAAGGCTAGAGAAGAAATCAGAAATTCTAAATTTTAAACTCTAAACCTCAATGAAGAGAACCCCTTCAGTTTCCCTTCATTCAATTAAGAAATCTCTGTGTCCTCCGTGTCTCTGTGGTGAAAATTTTCCCAGATACCACTCAACATTCCAGCTTTCCCCATAAGCTCGGATTGTTAACACTCCCCCACTGCTTCATGTCGTTATTGGAATCCATCATCCTGAGTAACCCGTCTGGAATAGAGGCTACAGTTCACCCACTCGGTGCCACTCTGCGCAGCCTTTGTGTTCCGAATTGTGAGGGTCAGATGGAAAATATTCTGGTTGGGTTCGAGAGTGAGGAAGACTGGTTAAAAAACGATCCACATTTTGGCTGCACAATCGGGCGTTACGCTAACCGCATTGCAAATGGACAATTCACCCTCGATGGAACCCTGCACCAACTCTCTAAAAACCAAGGCAATCATCACTTGCATGGAGGCTTCAAGTCTTTCAGCAAGGTCATCTGGGAAACCGAAATCCTGTCCGATCACGCCGTTCGCTTTTCTTATCAATCCCCTTCAGGCGAAGAAGGATTCCCAGGAAACCTCGAAGTCACCGTCGATTACATCTTAGGTGAAAATTTCCTCACTTGGAAAGCCAGCGCAATTAGCGATCAAGCGACTCCCGTCAATCTCACTTACCATCCTTATTTCAATCTCACTGGAAACCTTCAGCAATCCATCCTCCACCACGAACTACAAATTGGAGCAGAAACCTATCTTCCGGTCGACCCCACCCTGATCCCGACTGGCGAAATCCGCTCTGTTAGAAATTCTGGCTTCGATTTTCGAAATCCGACTCCTATCGGTGATAATCTAGAAACAGCTGGCGTCAGCTTCGACCACACCTTCGTTCTCGATTCATCGCTCGGCCAACCCAATGCCCGTTGTCATGATCCCGCGTCAGGTCGCACCATGGAACTGACCACCAACCAACCCGGCATCCAGCTTTACCTCGCCTCACCCTTTGGACATCAGAACTCCGCCTTCTGCCTTGAGCCTCAAAAATTTCCCGACTCCCCCAATCAACCCAACTTCTCTAACAGTATTCTTCTACCAGGTGAGCGTTACGAAAATATTATCAGCCTTCATTTCCCTAAAGTTGACCAAAAGCCTTATGCTTAGTAGTTATCATAAAACACCAAGCCTAATATAACTGTTCCGATCAATCCCATCAAAAGCCCAAAGATCGCTCTACCCAGACCATATTTGCGCTTAGTTCCTGATTTCGATTTTTGTATATCTACGATTGCAACCACACTGCAAATCACCGCCAACGGAGCTATGACCAAAGTAACTGAAAACAACCCAAGGTAACCTGCTATAACTGCCCAAACCGATCTCCCCACAGGCAATAATAATCTCATCCCTGGGTCCGACCCTATCGGTTTTCCAGAAGGCGGCAATGGCGGTGGTGATTCATTCATAACTAACAAAAATCAAAAAAACTCCTAAATGACAAGTCCCGCTGCTCCCAGCGCGGAATGGATTTTAAAATCGACCAGCAAGCCTTCAGATTGCTTCTGAGAAAGAAAGTCGCGGAGCTCTGTTAAAGGAATTTTATAAACTGAAATATCCTCGCTCGCGTTTCCTCCCCCTTCGTTTTCACGAATCAGATCAGTGGCGAGAAATAGATGTGTGATTTCCGGAGTCATACCCGCCGAAGTGGGCGATGAAATCAACAGCTCGATACTCCCCGCCCGATACCCCGTCTCCTCCAACAACTCCCGACCCGCCGATTCCGCTAGGCTCTCACCACGAAATTCCGGCTCATCCCCCACCAAACCCGCAGGGACCTCGACCACCCTTTTCCCGACCGGAATTCGAAATTGTTCAATCAAAATGATCTCCTCCTGATCCGTGATAGCCAGTATCCCCACACAAGCATCGGAGTTGGGTCGCCGCACATAGTCCCAATGCCCCGTGCGATAGAGACCTAGCCATTTGCTTTCATAGAGCGTGATTTCAGCGGACATGCATGCAGAATGAGCCATACCGTTGCAGCGTCAAAAGCTAAAATCCCTACATCTTTGGACAAAAACCATCCCTGCGGATGCCACTTTTGGGAAAGAAAGGTTGGCTAGAAGCGGTAAATGAGATTACTTACGCCTTCCGCCTGATTTCACTTCATGGATCGTCACGACTTCGATATCCCCATCACCTTCAAACACCGCGTGATTTTCACTCGGGACGCTTTTGCTGTGGAAAATACCGCGCTGACTGATGCGCTCGCAGAAGGCGGTGGTCGCAGGGTTCTGGTTTTTCTCGAAGACTCCGTCTCCGCCGCATGGAAAGGACTTTCCGATCAAATCCACGGATACTTTGATAAAACTGATCTCGATTTCCGCGGAGTCAGGATTTTCACCGGCGGCGAAGCCTGCAAGGCCGATGACAGCTTGGTGCGCGCAGTCTGGCAAGAAATCGATATGAGTCACATCGACCGCCATTCCTACGTGCTCGCCATCGGTGGCGGCGCATTTCTCGATGCGGTCGGCTATGCCGTTTCTACAGCCCATCGCGGCGTGCGACTTGTCCGTTTCCCCACCACCACCCTATCCCAAGACGACAGCGGGGTCGGCGTCAAAAGCGCCATCAATGCTTTTGGGAAAAAAAACTGGATAGGATCTTTCTCGGTGCCATTCGCCGTGATCAACGATTTCAAGTTTCTCGAAAGCCAAGATCCAGAATCCAGCGTTGCGGGTTTGATCGAAGCCGTGAAAGTCGCCTTAGTCAAAGATGGTGATTTTTTTGAATGGATTGAGGAAAACGTCACCGCCCTCGCCCAACTCGATCGCGAGCCTTTCGAAGAATGCGTCAAACGCTCCGCCTTGCTGCACGCCCGCCACATCGCTCTAGGCGGAGATCCTTTCGAGACCGGCTCAAGCAGACCTCTCGACTTCGGTCACTGGGCAGCCCACAAAATGGAGGCCCTCACAAACTATCAACTCTCCCACGCCGAAGCTGTCGCCGTCGGCCTCGCACTGGACACGATTTATTCTGAAAAAATCGGTTTCCTCAAAAAAGAACACGCCGAACGCATCATCCGAGTTCTCTTGAATCTCGGCCTGAAAACCTATCATCCATCACTCGATTGGACCGATGCGAAAGGCAACCGCCGCGTCCTCGCCGGACTCGATGAATTTCGCGAACACCTAGGCGGAGAACTCACCGTGCTTCTCCTAGCAGATCTCGGCAAAGGCGTGGATGTCCACGAATTCAATACCGCCCTTCTCGAAGAAAGCATCGAGCAACTCAGGGAAATGTGGGAGCTAGCAGCTCATTGATCGTAGCTGCACCGTCTCGGTGCAGGCCGTGAAATAAAATGAATGAATGCTAGGCATTTGCTTTTTCAACAAGCGAGGAGAATGCACTGGGGAGCCGGTCTGAGAAGAGGAAAAGGGGACGGAATATATCGAAGGTCTGAATGTCCAAGGTCGACGGTCGACGGAAAAGTCCTCCTACAAACACTGAAATACGATCATCGCTACTCTCACCCAGCCTTTGAAAACAGCTCCGTCACCCAGTTGCGGCTTTCGGCCTACTGCGGGTCCATTGTTGTGAGCGTCCTACTTGTAAGGTGTAGCGGTTTCATCTTGCGTTCATGGGACTCGCGAAAAAATCGGTTGCAGCCTTGAGATCCGAGAGGATTCTATCACGGAAATTTCTCAGCCACCGCATGCTCGCCCTCGCTCTTATCGCAAACCTCATCATCTTCACCGCTGCATGGGCGTTCTGCGTGAAGATTAAAAACTTTTCTCCAGTCGATGCTTTCTGGGCACTCTGCATCGGTCTCACCGCTGTGTATTTTCTTTTCACGGAAAATCCCGACACACAACCACTCATCGCTGGCATCCTCATCTCCGCATGGTCAGTTAGGCTCGGTTACCACCTAAGCCGCCGCATTGCGAAACACCACCCCTCTGAAGACTCCCGCTACGAAAAACTCCGCGAGGTCTGGAGCGGAAAAGTGAACTCCATGTTTCTCCTGTTCTTCCTCGGTCAGGCCCTCTCCGTCTTTCTCCTCGCTTTGCCTTTCTACCTCATCGCCGCAGATCCCAACCCTGCCTACGATCTTTTCCCTATTCTTGGCACGCTGATCGCATGTATCGGACTCATCGGCGAAGCCATCGCCGATCGACAAATGTCCGCATTCAAAACAGCCAACTCTGATCCGAAATCCATCTGCCAAATCGGCCTATGGAAATACTCGCGCCATCCCAACTACTTTTTTGAATCCATCATCTGGACCGGGTTCTTTATCTTCGCCCTCGGTTCGCCATGGGGCTGGACCACAATATACGCACCCGCCATCATCACTTACCTCTTACTCAAAGTCACCGGCATCCCACCCACCGAAGCCTCCGCCCTCCTCCGCAAAGGCGATGCCTACCGCGAATACCAACGCACCACCTCCCCTTTTATTCCAAGGTTCAAATTTCAATTTTCAAAATCCAATGAAGAATCATCCAATCCGTGATCTCCGTTTTCTCTCTTCCCTCCGTGGTAAAATCGCTCACTAAAAAAACCAATAAACAACCCATCTCAAACGCTATGGAACCTCCTCTTCCTTGAATATTGAAACTTGAGATTTGAATGACCTGTGAGCGTTAGCGAACTCGCCAAATCAACGTAGTCTATCCTCATAGCCGCAAGGCAAATTTAAAAATTCATGAACACCAACGACCTCCTCGCCTCCGGTAAATTACCCGATTCCGTCATCCGTCTCGGCATCCGTCATCGTCTTGCGAACACGATCGCTCCCTTCGAAAAACTCGATCCCGAGGATCGCCAAGCAAAGCTCATGGCTCATATTGCCGAGCTAAAAACCATGCCAGTTGCGATCGCCACCGACGAAGCAAACGAGCAACATTACGAGCTTCCAACTGCATTTTTCAAACGCTGCCTCGGTCCGCACATGAAATACTCATCGGGTTACTGGGAAAAAGGCGTCATCGACATCGCGGAATCAGAAGCCAGGATGTTAGAAATCACCTGCCAGCGCGCGGAACTAGCAAATGGCCATCGCATTCTCGAACTCGGTTGTGGTTGGGGATCGCTCACCCTTTGGATGGCAAAACATTACCCCGAAGCCAAAATCACGGCGGTTTCCAACTCCCGCACCCAGCGCGAACACATCCTTGCCGAAGCCGAAAAACGCAATCTCCACAACGTCGAGGTCATCACCGCGAACATGATCACGTTCGAAGGCGTTGGCGAATCGGTTTTCGATCGCTGTGTCTCCGTCGAAATGTTCGAGCATATGAAAAACTACCAAATCCTTCTAGAGCGCATTTCCAAATGGCTCAAACCGGATGGTAAACTCTTCGTGCACATCTTCACCCATTGTGAAAACGCCTATCACTATGTCGTCGAAAGCGAAGATGATTGGATGGCGAAATATTTCTTCACCGGCGGCCAGATGCCGTCGGATGATCTTTTACTCTATTTTCAAGACCACCTCAAAATTGAACAACACTGGCAAGTCAGCGGCCAGCATTACCAAAAAACCTCAGAGGCTTGGCTGAAGAACATGGACGACCATAAAGAAGAACTGTTCCCGCTCATCACCGAAACCTACGGCGCGGAACAGGCCGTGAGATGGTGGACCTACTGGCGCGTCTTCTACATGGCTTGCGCCGAACTATGGGGCTACCGCCGCGGCCATGAATGGATCGTTTCGCACTACCTTTTTAGAAACTCTAAACTCTAAACTCTAAACTCTAAACTTTAAACTCTAAACTCTAAACTTTAAACTTTAAACTTTAAACTCCAAGGTCTTGGAACCAAGAACCAAGAACCAAGAACCAAGAACCAAGAACCAAGAACCAAGAACTAGGAACCCAGAACCAACTTCTCACTCAACCCACCATTCCACAGCGTGTCAACGATTCGTTCCTGCGCGGCTTCCATCGCCTTTCGCTCGGAGTCTTCCGCATCCTCATGACCAGCCAAGTGTAGTAATCCATGAATAAAGTAGCGTAAAATCTCTCGCCCAAGCGGTTCACCATATTCTTCGGCTTGGCGCTTTGCAACTTCGGTGCCGATCACGATTTCTCCATGATGAAACGTAATCACATCGGTTGGGCCTTCGATATCCATGAAATCCATATGAACACGTTCGCTCGTCTCATCATCCACCAACGCCACTTCCAAAGTAGCGAGATGCTCAAGGGAGTTCCCTTCTTCCGCTGATACTTTCAGAGCCATCGCCGCAGCTTCAATTCCTACATCCTCCAACGCAGTCACCCACGACACCGGAATGTCGATCGCTTCTTGATGATTTCCTATGATGATTTCCAATACCATATTTGAAAATAATTTCAGTTCACTCGCTCAGTCGTTTTACTCGCACGACCATCCACAAAATTACTCTCCTTTATTGAACTATCAGGCCAATTGATCACCTTACTGCGATCCTCTGCAGGCTTCTGATAGTCGATGCGACTGTGTAACATACTCCGCAGGGTGTTTGCAAAACTCTCTTTCACCAGAGCAAGTTCACCCATGGTCAGAGGACATGAATCCAGTTGGCCGTCATTGATTTTCGCACGAACAAGATCATCAACCAACGCGCGAATCTTCGCAGGGGTCGGCTTACGCAAGGTGCGTGACGCACTTTCAATCGTATCTGCCAAACAAATGATTCCGCTCTCCTTCGTGCTAGGAAGCGGCCCGGAATAACGGAAATTCTTTTCCTCAACTTTAGGCAGATCCTCAGCATTCCCCAATCCCTTATCGACTTTCGCCATCTCCTCCTTCTTCTGCTCCTGCGCTTTACGATAGAAATAATAGACCAAAGAATCGCCGTGATGTTCTTGGATCACCTGAATGATACGCGGGTTGAGCTTATGCTTCACAGCCAGATCAATCCCATCCTTCACATGCGCGATAATGATTAAACCACTCATCGTCGGTGTCAGTGAGTCATGCGGATTTCCCATCTCATCGTGCTGATTCTCTATGAAATAACTCGGCTTATTCAGTTTGCCGACATCGTGAAAATACGCACACACCCGACACATCGGCGCGTTCGCTCCAATCTTTTCCGCTGCCGCCTCCGCCAACGCTGCTACCACCAAACTGTGATGAAACGTGCCCGGAGCCTCAAGTTGCATCTGCTTCAGTAGCTTGTGATTCAAATCACTCAACTCCAACCAACTGATGTCGGTCGTTAGTTCAAATAATAACTCAAATATCGGCAACAGCCCGCTAACAACCATCGCCACTGCCAATGCTGTCGCGAATGCAATCGCACTTCCTGTCCCTAAAATCTGCAGGCGATTCATTGATTCCATGCCGAAAACCGACATCAAATCAAGTCGTCCCAACACCAGTGCCAAAAGTACCATCACGGCCCCCACGTAAATCCCCGCACGAAGCAACTGAATCCGTTTTCTCACCTGATGCACGCACATCACCGCGGTCATCCCTGCCACCAAACTAACGATCAGGTAATTGATCACATCATTCGCTGGCACCAGCATGCTGCCGATCAAACTCACATAAATCGCACTGAAACTTCCCGCCGTGCGACCCAAAAGAATCCCGTGCAACATCGGCGCCAAGGCGCACGGAACAAATAAATATCGGTAATCTTCAGAAATTGTCCCTCCATCCGCCAAGCCCAACACCAACCGAACCAGCAGCAAATGGCACATAATCCCACCGAAAACCAAAAATACTCGACTGTTGCTCCGGCAAATACTCGGGGCACCCACATGAAACATAGCCAGGGCGGTCAGAGCCAAAACAAGGCCGTAAACCATCCCTTTAAACGGATCCGCCGAAAATGTCGCATCCGTCGAGGCTTTTAAAACCATCACCGATATGCCGAGAGCGAAAATCGAAAACAGCGCAAACTTAACCAATAGACTAGATTCCAACACTTGGAGTGCCGCGTTCTCACTATGCACCCTCCGCTTTTTCCCGAGGGAAAAACCTTTTTTGGCGAGCTGCCAGCGCTTGATGCTATCAAGAAATCCCAAAATGTTGATTTTTGTTATTCCAACCTCGTCTCACTCGGAAATCGTCGGCGGGCGCGAAAACTAGTCAGAAATGGCGCCATTGGCAATCTAGATTTCCGAGGCAGATTTTTGATCATTTTCGGGAAATTTCCTTATTTTCAGGATTTCTATGCCTTCATTATGGTTGATGTTTCAGGCTGATCATCTGAAGTTCCCCCCCTTCATGTCCCTTTCCTCTTACGCCACCGCTTCCCCAGCTCTCCAGAAAGAAGTCTCCCGCCGCCGCTCGTTCGCCATCATTTCCCACCCTGACGCCGGTAAAACCACCCTCACGGAGAAATTCCTCCTTTATGGCGGCGCCCTCCACCTCGCTGGCTCGGTCACGGCCAAGAAAAACCAACGCGCCACCACCTCCGACTGGATGGAACTCGAAAAACAACGCGGTATCTCGGTTTCCTCCACCGTCCTCCAGTTCGAATACAAAGACTGCGTCGTCAACATTCTCGATACACCCGGTCACAAAGACTTCTCCGAGGACACCTACCGCGTCCTCACCGCCGTCGATGCCGCCATCATGGTCATCGATGCCGGCAAGGGGATCGAAGCCCAGACCCGCAAGCTCTTCGAAGTCTGCCG
>JANOKJ010000062.1:0-31435 GCA_031419275.1 Akkermansiaceae bacterium
TTTTTTTTTGTTTTTCGTCTTTGTGTGGTTTTTTTTTTTATTACTTTAAATCTACTTTTTATTTAATCTACCCAAAATGGTGCGCATATTAACCGCAGAAGACAAATGCCTCCGGCGGAGTCATATCACGCCAAGACCTAAACAGGTCTTGTGCATGCGGTTGAAATAAGTCGATATTCAATCTAATCCAATATGAACCGTTTATTGCTCACTTTCACCTTTTTTATAGCTTCATTATTCTGCGTACAAGCAGAACCGGCCAAAGAAAGCCCCACCAAAAAAACCGAACCTGAGTTTTTCACGCCTGAGGCGGATAAGAAAAAGTTGATCGATAAGGTGGAGATCGATTCCAATTTGCCCAAAGTTCTCATTTTGGGGGATTCGATTTCCATGGGATATACGAACATGGTGCGTGATGGATTGAAGGGGAAGGCGAACGTTATTCGGCCTAAAGACAATTGCGGGGATACGGTGATTGGATTGAAGAAATTGGATGGGTGGCTTGGAGATAAGGATTGGGATGTCATCCATTTCAACTGGGGTTTGTGGGATCTTTGCTATCGCAATCCTTTATTGGAGAAAGCAGGCAATCGCGACAAAGTGAACGGCAAGATTTCCGTGCCTATCCCTGAATACGAAAACAATCTCGATCAATTGGTGACGCAGTTGAAAGCCACGGGTGCGACATTGATCTGGGCGAGCACGACGCTTGTGCCCGAGGGCGAGTCCGGTCGGGTGGTTGGAGATGATAAGAAATACAACGAAGTGGCCGCTCGTGTGATGAAAAAGCACAGTGTGGCGATCAATGATCTGAATGCCCTATCCGCAAGCTTTGATCCCAAAATGTTCGTGAAACCCGGAGATGTGCATTTTACCTCAGAGGGTTCGAAGAAACTGTCCGAACAGGTGGTGACGAAGATTACCGAGGTTTTGACCACGAAAAAATGATTATTCGGCGCTCACCACCCCTTGCGCGTAACGAAACATCGTTTAGCATCGAGGCGTGAATGGCAATAAATCGATAATCTTCAAAGCGGTAGCTGTTTTGATCGCGGTATGGGTGGTCGTGTTTGCGGTGCGTTCGATGGCGGCCTCGAAAAAAATCACCGCAGAGCGCTTGGAGCGTGAAATCATTGGACTTCGATTCGAAGATTGGTCGGAGTCTTCGGGTTCGGGTGGCGATGCGAAAGAGCGACAGAAAGAAATTCGCCGGATTGCGGATATGGTGAATCGGTTGGATTTTAAAGAGCGCGAGAAAAACAGAGAAAGCCAAAGTGGCGAGGATTTTTTCCGTAAACTCGATTCTCAGGAGAAAAATTTGTTCATTGATCTCACCATCGTGGAAACGATGGGTAAGTTTATGGAGGCTCTCGATCAGATGCCACCGAAGCAAAGAAAAGAATTTGTGGAGCAGGGTTTGAGGGAAATTCAAGAAGGCCGGACTGAAGCGGAGATGGCAAGGGCGCAGGAGTTGGACGATAAGCTACTGACAAAAATTAGCGAGGAAGGCATGCGCGCGTTTTTCAATGAAGCTAGCGCGGATACGAAACTCGACCTCGCCCCTTTGATGGAGGCGATGAACGAGGTGATGCAAGGATTGAGAGGTAATGAATTCAGGTAGAGATGAGAGAGATACAAAAAAGCGGATTTACCCTAACCGAGCTATTGGTGACGATTGCGATCATCGCAGTGCTTTCAAGCATCGCTGTGCCAGTGTCCCTTTCCTTGGTGGAAAAAAGCCGGCAAGCTACATGTATTGGAAACTTACGTCAGATCGGGGTTGGGTTGCAGATGTATTTGGGCGATAACAACGATCACCTGCCTGAACTTGCAATCGGTCGGACAAGTAAAACCTCCGATGTGCCTGTGCTAGAGACGGTTCTGTCAGGATATTTGGAGAGCGAAGACGTTTTTCATTGCCCATCCGACAAAAAAGAGTTTCGGGAATCCGGCTGTAGCTATAACTGGAACATTACTCAAAACGGCCGTCGTATTGATGAGCTTTCATTTCTCGGAAACGACAACCGACCCGAGCGAATTCCTTTAGTGAGTGATAAAGAGTCATGGCATAAGGAGAAAACTAATTTCTTGTATGCCGACTTCAGTAGTTCAGAGAAAGTTCGCTTTGTAACAGGTGATTGAATCCTTAAATATGTTAGAGGCAAGAAATCTGAATAAAACGTTTGGAGGGAAAGCTGCCCTAAAAAACGTCGGCTTCATGCTTGAGCGCGGTGAGATTTACGGATTGCTTGGGCATAATGGAGCAGGGAAGAGCACGACGCTTGGGATTATTCTTGGCATGGTTGCTCCGGATCAAGGTGAGGTGTTGATTGACGGGATTTCCGTTCAGTCACATCGCAGTAAGGCTTTGCGCAAAGTCGGCGCGATATTTGAGGCTCCGGCTTTTTATGATTACATGACCGGTTGGCAAAACCTGAAAATTCTGATGAGTTATTCGGGAGGTTTTGATGAAAAGGCGGCTCGTGAAGTGGTCCGGCTCGTTGGTTTGGAACAACGGATCGGTTCGAAAGTGCGCACCTACAGCCACGGCATGCGGCAGCGCTTGGCTTTGGCGCAGGCCTTGTTGCCTGAGCCTGAGTTATTGCTGTTAGATGAGCCAACTGATGGGCTCGATCCCGAGGGAATCAAATGGTTTCGCGATTTCATCCTGGAACTGCGCGAGCGCAAAGGCATGACCGTGCTTTTCAATTCTCACCTGCTTTCCGAGGTCGAGCTGATGTGTGATAGGGTGGCAATTCTGCGGGAAGGCGAGCGGGTGTTTGAAGGCTCGGTTAAAAACCTATCCGATGATGTGCCGACCTATCAGGTGGATCTCGAAACATGGTCGGCTGCTGAACCAGTCATCCAGCGTTTTGGTGGTAGTTTACTGGAAGCGGGCAGGATCGCCTTGCCAGCTCAAGTTGATTCCGCGCAAGTCGTGGAGCAGTTGGTGAAGGCGGGAGTTCGGGTTCGCGGTTTTGCGAAAGTCCGGCGCTCGCTGGAAGATGTGTATATGGAAATTCTCGACGGTCGAGGCAGCCCGAATTGATATGATCTTTTTTCAACAACTTTGCGGTGAGCTTCGTAAACTGTTTGCACGTCCAAGAACATGGATGGGATACGGTGCGTTTCTTGCAATGGAGGTGTTGATTTTGACTGTTTACAAACTCGAAGCCAGCCAGGAGCGGATGCGAGGAATGGTTGAGAGGAACGGCTTGGAGTTCAATACATACTACAGCTCGCTTACTATCACTTTCATGATCATGTTGCTGAGCATGTTTCTCTTGGGTTCGATCTATTTCGCCTTGGTTGCTGGAGATATTGTCGCCAAGGAAAACGAAGATGGAAATTTACGGATGGTGTTCGCCCGGCCGATCAGTCGCTTTCGTTTGCTCTTAGTTAAATACACGGCGGTCAGTCTCTACACATTCAGCTTTGTATTCTTTGTGGGAATCAGTGGCTATGCGATGGCGGTTGCGGCGGTGGGCTTGGACGGTGGTATGTTTGTGATTGAGCCTAAAATGAAGGTCTTTGCTGCGTATCCGGATTGGTGGGAAGGCGCAAGCCGACTCGCGCTTTCCGCAGCGGGGATAGGTATAAGCATGATTACGCTGTCATCGATTGCTTTCATGTTTTCATGTTTCAAAATCAAACCTGCGGCGGCGACGATCAGTACTCTGACCATCCTTTTCATTGATATGATCTTGCAGGGCTTCCCGTTCTTCAAACCCTATGAAAGTTACTTCGTCACCTATAGGATGAGCGCATGGGTGTTTTTGGTAGAGCAATATATATCTTGGCCAAAGATCATCGAAAGCTACGCATTTCTGATGGGACTCAATGTTAGTCTTTTCACCATCGGCTGGTTGGCGTTTCAGACACGTGATTTTAAGACGTAGCGGGTGAAAGGTAGGGCGCCATCGCCGAGGGCGCCGCATAGAATGAGAAAGAATATAATGCTTTAATTGAGAATCAAATACGTCTCGCTCCGCGCGGCGCCCTCGGCGATGGCGCCCTACCTTGCTCACAAATGAAATCACTGAACACTCGCCAGAAACGTTTTATCTAACAGTAAAGCTCTTGCTTCGCCGACTAGGAAAAGTGAGCCAGCGACGAGGATGTGATCCTTGTATTTTTTCGCTGCGGCGAGGGCTTCTGGAAAAGTATCGTAACATTCAGCGGTGGATTGTTCGCTGGCGGGTAGGCTTTTCACTAACTCGGAAGTCGGTAGCCCGCGCGTGGTGCCGACTTTGCAAAAGATGATTCGCTGATTCAGGCCGCGGAGTTCGGCGAGGATGCCAGTGATGTCTTTGGATTCCACTGCGCCGAAAATCAGAATTCCATTGCCTGCGCCGACTTCAGCTATCCAAGTTTCACGGAGGACTTTAGCGGCGTGCGGGTTGTGCGCGCCGTCGAGAATGATTTCGAATTCACCACTGGTGATGCGCTCGAACCGTCCCGGCCATTTGACTTTCGCCAAGCCATCGGCGACGGATTCGTAATTCAGCTGCAAGCCTAACGCATGCAGCGCGGCCAAGGCGAGCGCGGCGTTCCATTTCTGATGTTTTCCGGGAAGGGCTATGCCGTAACCTTCGAGCGGTTGATCGATGAACGTGAGTGGGGTGCGTTTCTGGTTCGCTTCTTTTTCAAGAGACTGACGCGCTTCGTCTTCCTGCGGCGAGGAAAACGCTGGCACGCCTTCGAGGAATATTCCGGCCTTTTCTGCGGCGACCAGCGCTAAGGTATCACCCAACCACTGGGTGTGATCTAATCCGATCGGAGTGATCACACAAACATCCGCAGGCACAGCAGTGGTCGCATCCAAACGCCCGCCCATTCCCGTTTCTAAAATAATCAACTCACATTCCATCTCTCGAAACCAACGCATCGCAACCGCGAGAGTGATTTCAAAAAAGGTCGGATGCACTTCGAGTCGTGCGCAAAGTTCACGCGCTTCAGTAAGCAATTCCGCACATCTTTCCTCAGAAATCATTTCACCGGAAACCCGCATCCGTTCGCGGTAATCGATCAAATGCGGCGAGGTGAAAAGCGCTGTGCGTTTTCCGCAAGACCTAGCACAGCGATCCATGATCGCACACACGCTGCCCTTGCCATTCGTCCCTGCCACATGCGCGACCTGCACACCGTGTTTGGGATACGCGAGAAATTGTTTGAGCAGATTGCGCGGTCCTTCCAGTCCCAGCTTAATTCCAAACTGCTGGGTTCCGAATAACCACTCGATTGCGTCTTTGTAATCCATGGACGGCGCAAAACTGCTTTAACTCAGTGCTGACTGCAATCCTGTTTCAGGCTAAGAGGGTGTTCCGGCTTTTTTTCTACAGGGAGGGAGGAGAAATAGGAGGACGGGGAGGCGAAATGAAAAAATGATGAGTCTAGGATCCAAATTCTCTCCTCTTCTCCGTCATCTCCTCCCTCCCTGTAGAAAAATGCCCGAAACCATCTAAAGCACCTCTGCCACAAATCGTTCTTTCTCGAAATTAGAAATCGCAACTCGTCTCAAGGAGATAAGGTGATCACGGCTTTTTTCCAACAAGGAGAGAGGAGGAATAGGAGGACAGGGAGGAGAAATGAAAATTAATGAGTCCAGGATCCAAATTCGCTCCTCTTCTCCGTCATCTCCTCCCTCCTTGTAGAAAAATGCGCGAAACCATCTACAGCACTTCAGCCACAAATCGTTCTTTCTCGAACATCGAAAACGCCTCCGGTTCCTCACCTGTTCCAATGAAACGTGGCGCGACGCCGATTTGGTCGAAGATCGTGAAAGCGATCCCGCCTTTTCCTGAACCATCGAGTTTGGTGATGATCAGGCCATCGAGCGGGCTGGCTTTATGAAATTCTTTGGCTTGGTTGAGGGCGTTCGAGCCGGTAGAGGCATCAACCACAAGCAACGTGAGATGCGGTGCGCCTTCGTCTTGCTTGGCGATGGTGCGGCGGATTTTTCCGAGTTCCTCCATCAAGTTGTGTCGCGTGTGGATGCGGCCTGCGGTGTCGCAGATGAGGAATTGCTTTTTCTCAGCGATCGCTTGTTGATGCGCTTTGAAGCAGACGGATGAGGGATCGGAGTTCGCTGCTCCGGTGACGACAGGGATGTCGAGCCTATCTCCCCAACGCTGGAGTTGTTCGACCGCTGCGGCGCGAAATGTATCGGCTGCTGCCAGCATCACGCTGTGGCCGCGTTTTTTCAACCACATGCCAAGCTTGGCGGAAGAGGTGGTTTTCCCGGTGCCGTTCACGCCGACAACCAAAATCACAAACGGATTGCCGTCCGTGCGAGGTTGGAGCGGCGGGCAATCTTCGGGAAGAATTTTGGAAAGTCGCTTGCGGGTGATGTCGACCACGTCCTGTGCGGAAACCGTGCGCCCGAGATCGTAGAGCTCGTCGACGATGCCCGTGCTGAGTTTTCCACCGAGGTCGGCAGCGATGAGATTTGCCTCCAGTTCGTCCCAATCGACTTCTGCTTTATCGATGATTGCGTTAAAAAGTTTTTTGAAAAAGCCAGCCATGAATGGGGGCAGGCTAGTCGTCGGTGGGAATGGGTCAATTGAAGATTGCTGAATCAGGATCATGAGGACTAAATCGTGGCGTGCCAGTCGTCCGCGTTTTACCAGATATCTTAGCCAGCCAAGTTGCGGCAGGTGAGGTCGTGGAGCGTCCGGCGAGTGTGGTGAAGGAGTTGGTGGAAAACAGCCTCGATGCCGGGGCGCGGGAAGTCATGGTGGATATTGAAAAAGGCGGGGTGAACCTGATCCGCGTGAGCGATGATGGCTGCGGCATGGCGCGGGAAGATGCCTTGCTGTCATTGGAAAGACACGCAACCAGTAAGCTGCGGACATCAGCAGATTTGGCGAATATTTTAACCTTGGGATTTCGTGGTGAGGCCGTTCCAAGTATCGCGAGTGTGGCTAAATTCCGTATGGTCACGCGGCAGGCGGACTCGCTGACTGGGACGGAAATCATCGTGGATGGCGGAAAACTCCGCGATGTCCGCGATGCCGGCGGCGCTCCCGGCACGGTGATCGAGGCGCGGAATTTATTTTTCAACATGCCCGCCAGGCGCAAATTCATGCGCGCCGAAAGCACAGAGTCCGCCTACGTGGAGCAGCAACTTCGTCTCCATGCGCTGGCCGCACCGGGCGTGCGTTTCCGTTTTAGAAAAGATGATCGCACGATTTTTGATCTCCCCGGCGTCGTCCGCACGGCGGATCGGGTGCGGCAGTTGTTAGGAAATGAACTCGGTGGCGAGCTTGTGGAAATTCCAAATACCATGGGATCCGGCATGCAGGTGAGTGGATTCATTCTTCCCGCCCAACACGCCCGCAAGGGTAGGCGACACCAATTCGTTTTCCTGAACGGCAGGCCGATTGAAGACACGGCGATCTCGAAAGGATTGGTCGAGGGCTTTCGCGGAAATCTTCAAGATGGGTTATATCCAGCGGCGTGGTTGTGGATGGAAATGGAACCGCATTTGGTTGATGTGAATGTCCATCCTGCGAAGAAAGAAGTGAGATTTCATCGTCCACATGAAATCCGAGATTTGATTTCCCAAGCCGTTGCGGATAGCTTGAAGCCGCGGCCGCGCAGCCCGCTGCCACAGGTCGCAACACAAGCTGCAAACGATTCCGAATTCATCAGCGAGCCAGAAGAAAAAGTCGTTTCGCGTGCGACGATGTTTCATCCGTCCCAGCAGGAAATGACCATGAGTGCCGTGGATGATGCGGAGATCAAAGAGCGACTTTCCAAAGCTCCCCAATTCCGTTTGGTCGGGATGTTGCAGGATCGCTATGTGATTTTCGAAAGCGACAGCGGCTTGGTTTTATTCGACCCGAAAGCCGCGCGCGAACGGATCATTTTCGAGCAACTCACCAAAGCCCAGAAAGAGGGCATGGAAACACAGAATCTGTTAGTTCCGGTTTTAATCGAGCTGGATCCCCGTGATCTCGATCATTTGCTCCGCGAGAAAAATGCGTTATTAGAAGCTGGCTTGGAAGTCGAAGCATTTGGCGGCAATACTCTGCAACTCCGCAGTCTTCCAGCGTTTCTAAAAATGGAAGATCCGAAAATTTTCCTCAGTGAGATTTTAGAAGACACCCTGCATGGTCCAGTATCGGCAGGAAAATTTACTTTCGAAAGACTCGCAAGAATCATCGCCAACAAAGCCGCAAAGCGTGTTGTTCCGCGCATCAATGAAGCACAGAGCCTTTTGGAAGAACTGTTCGAATGTGACCTGCCCTATTGCGCCGCCGATGGCCGGCCTACTCTAACGGAATTTAATCGTAAGGATATCGATAGGCGTTTTGGAGTGGGTAGAGGATAGAGATGTTATATAAGATTAACGTTTCAAGCTTTGTGATAATTGATTTTCACAAAAAATAAATTTGACTTGGCTAGATTAATTTTATTTCTAACCAGCGTCCATCCCCTCCCACATTAGTATTTTTCATAGATCGTCGCTCGTTGCTTGAGTCGACGCTAAGTTAAATCCTGATTCTGGAAGCCCGAATCCCCCCCCAGCTCCCTCATTCAATGAATTATTTTTTTAAAGCGAGTGTAACCACAATCTGTTGTTCCGCGATATGGACGAATCAACTTCTGGCATATTTGCCGCCCATCACTTTTGAGAGTCCTGTTTATAATTCAGGCGAAGTTTTAGGTCTCAACAATGGTAGCGGATGGTCATTGCTATCTGGAAATGCCTCCATTTCAGCCAATGGCCAAGGCGTAGGTGGGGGGCAGGCGCTGAAAATCGAAGCCAACGCAGGGCAAGAGCCGCTGTTAGTTAGAGATATCGACTGGAATGTTAACGAGAAAATAGCATTCATTGATCTTCAAATCAAACCCGCGGCTGATCCCGAAGGTAGTCTGGCGAGTTTTCATTCGAACGGAACTCAGCTCGCGTTTCAGGTTCCGGTCGGCTCGAATTTAGGCAATATTTGGGTTTTGAATGGTAGCTCGGGTGTCGCAAACCCAGCGCAGTGGGCGAAAACTGTTGGGGCTTTTGCGCTTGCTCCAAATGGCTTAACAGCTGCTGGTTATACAAGGGTCACCTTGCGCCACGACTATCAGCGCAATATTTGGGATTTATTTATCGATGGGAAATTGGCGGCGGCAAACTTGGCATTCGAAAGCCGCGGAGCGAATTTGGAAAACATCGAACTATATGGCAGCCGGATAGGCGATACCCTGATAGATGATCTAACAGTCGATCCTGCCAATACCATGTTTCCGGATACGGACAAAGACGGATTGCCAAACGCGTGGGAAACAGCCAATGGCTCGAATCCAAACCTTTACGATAGGGACGCAATCAATGCGTCCACGGGTAAATCTCATCTCGATGGCTACATGGATTCACTTTGGCTTGGAGGTTTAAACGGTAACGCACCACTTCCCCCACAAGGAAATATTCCTCCTGTGACCATTCTTGGAGCGCACCAGCCTGTAACTTCACTAAAAGGTTCGATGTCGGTCGGTGGTGATGGATCGATGACCTATTCTATGCCAATTGATATTCCAAAAGGCACGGCGGGAATGGAGCCTAAAGTATCGCTAAACTATTCGTCTGGAGCAGGAAACGGTATAGCCGGAGTCGGTTGGTCGTTGTCAGGATTTCAAAGCATCACCCGCGGCCCAGCGAGTTTACAAAAAGACGGCTTTGAAGGTGCCGTGCGTTTTGATGGAGATGACCGCTTCTTTTTTAACGGTGAAAAACTGATCTGCGTTGCCGGAACATACGGACAAGAAAATTCAGAATACCGGACGGAAATCGATTCTTTCTCACGCATCACTTTAAAAGGCGGAAATCAAAACAGCACGAGTTCATGGTGGCAGGTGGAGACGAAGGCCGGGCTGATCATTCAGCTGGGAAATTCAAGCGCATCCAAAATCGTCTCGCAGCGCTACTACGCGCCGATTTCTTGGGACGTATCAAAAGTATCGGACACGAATGGAAATTATTACACAGTCAATTGGTCAGGGCAATGGAGCCATACGACGAACACTGTCAAGGATCGTCGTGTTACCTCGGTGAATTATACGGGTAACTCCAGTGGACTAGCTCCTTATTGCAGTATCAATTTTGTCTATGAAGACAGGCCAGATAAGAGCTTCGCTTATCATCCATGTGGATTGCGTTATGAAACAAACCAGCGACTAAAGGAAATTGCTGTCAACACGGGCACGTACACAAATCATACCTACTTTTTAAATTACCAGACGAGCGCGCAAACGGGAAGGTCGGTTTTAGCATCAATGTTTAGACAGCATGCAGGCGGCTACACGACGAACCCGACCATTTTTACATGGCAGGGCGTAAACGGCACACAATACAAATGGGTGAAGTCAGAGCAAATCAAGCTTCCAACCTATGATGCTGCCTTTGACTCAGTTAACCGTGACATAAATTCTTTTGCCGAGACACAATCCGATTCCATACGGCTTGAAGGGGCTGTCGGACGATTGGTTGCCCAAACCCCATCTGTTGTGGTAACTAGTGGAGCATTCGTTGAATTTCAATTTCGCGCAGACAATCTCGATAAAGGAGCTTATCTCATTGTTGATTCAAACAATGCATGGAACGGAGGTTCTGAGTTCGTGATTCATATCCGTCCGGATTCGGGTGTTGCCTCACCTATCAGTAGTGATCGCTCAGGAAGCTATGGGCCAGAACAGAATTCCCAGTGGAAAACGTTCAGAGTTCCTTTGCAAGATACGACGTCTGCCGCAGATTTAGCAGTAGGAAACTATCCTTACCTTGCATTTATCAACTATGATAACATTTCGACAAACGGAGTAAGTTGGAGTGAATTTAAAAACATTCGTTTTGGAACCGCAACACAGTTAAATAATAACCAAGTCACAGCAGTGACCTTTCCCACGATCGCTGAAATCCCGCAGTTCAGTGGATCTACAAATCTCACTCGTGGAATGCGATTCATGGATATCAACAACGATGGTTTGTTGGATATGGCCGATTACAGAGTCACCCAGTGGAACATAGTTAATAATGAATTAATCGCCCCAGATATCGATGATGTCGTGGGTGGTGTGTATCTGAATTCAGGCAACGGCTTTTATTCCGATGAACTATACAAACCAGATGGCCGCTACGCCTTTACGGATACCGGACAAGATGACTCATGGTCAGCCAGGCATGATCTCACATCCGTGCCTTGCGACATCAATGGCGATGGTAAAATGGATCTCTTTGTCACAGAACATAGAAGAGCTTACAACAGCTACACCTCAGTAAATAAATTCAAATTCCTCACACACAATGGCACGGGATGGGTGCAACTTGCGGGGTATTCGCCGACCTTTGAATCCAGAAATAACCATTCATCGATAACTCGTGGCGGAAAGCGTCATTTGATCTCGCGCGACCTCATCGATTTCGATAAAGACGGATATCTTGATCTTTATATCAATACCTCGGATGCTGGATGGCTTGCAAATGCTAGTCCGCTAACTTCACTGCCAGTATCAGCTAAAATTCTGCCAGAGAGTTCACGAACGGTATTTCTCAACCGCTGCCATCTAGGTCAGGGTTGGGTGCAGAATAATGCCTTAGCTCCACCGGAAAATCTACGCTACGCCGATACACATACAACTTATGACATCGGCCGCGCACTCGTCGACTTGAACGGAGATGGATTTTTGGATTATGTCAAATCCACGGTAGATGCTTCGAGCACTGCCCACACGAGTGAATATTACACTGGAAAGTTCGTGCCGCCTACGTCTGCCGCGCTTTCACCAACATGGTTATCTCCTATTCCAGATCAAGATGTCGCTGATTGGAAGTTTCCCTCTTCTGCTTATCCCTCCGTTGCGAATATGGCGCGCAGCAACCCTCAAAATATCGATAACAACGCCCCTTTAATCCACAATCCTGATTTAACTACTAGGAATGGATCAGGAACCAATATGCTTGATGTCAATGGTGATGGCCTTGTAGACATCGTGCGTGGGTTCACACGTCTTTTTAGTTCGAATACGAAAATCGAACTCTCTCATTCCACATGGTTCAACCGCGGGGATACAGCTACCGGAACACGACGTTGGATGCGAGATTCTTCAGCTTATGGACAAGGCTATACGCTTCCACTTTCGCTCGATTCGGATGTCGGCGATGATCAACCCTGTGTGCAGTTTACTGATCTAAACGGCGATGGTTTGGTGGATATCCTCTATTCCCGTGCTGGCGACGATTACATCGGCCCAGATGGAATGCGCACGGTTACGAGTAATGATCCGTTTTCAGGGACTAATAACGGTGCATTCATCAATACAGGAACTGGCTGGGTACAAGATGAGTCATGGAAAATTCCCCATGGACACAGGCTTAGTGCAGAAAATGAAGCCGACCCATCGTCAATGCTAGCGGATTTGAACGGAGACGGTTTACCTGATCTTATTGCAGGTATCCGTAATGGAGGACGCCCAGTCATTTATCTCAACAATGCCAAACCAGAAATCATCACTGCTATCTCCGATGGCTTTAGCTCGCAACTCCAAGTTCAGTATCACCGCCTCAACGATTCAACCCCGACTCCCGGATTTGGAACGAGAGTTTACGAGAAAAACACCGGAACACTTCCTGTCGGACATACTAGCATTATCGATTCCCGTTTAGTGGTTTCTCGCTACTCAGAGCCCAACGGTCAGGGTGGCCGCAACTGGAAATCCCAGCGCTACGGAGATCTTCGTTATGACAAAACCAATGAAGCTTCTCTGGGCTTCGGCTGGATTGAAGCCTTGGATGAAACCAACGGCCAGCTCACCCGCACCGATAGCCATCGTCAGTTTCCTTTCGCCGGTAGCCCCATTCTCACGCAAACCAGTGTCAATCTAACCGCGGCAGATATTGCCCTCATGCCGCCCAATCATCCAGGTTGCCCGGCATTCACTCCCGGACGGAAAAATCTTTCCATCCAGACAGCCACTTACGCGGAAATGCCAAGCCAGGTTGGAGTTGGCGGAACCATCAGACGCCCGGTTCAGACGACTTCTGTGAATCAAATCTTTGATCTCGATGGCACCTTGAAAGGCGAGACGGTCACCACACAAAATCTAGCAAATTTCGATGCCTATGGATTTGTGAAAGCCTCCAGCGTGACCTCCCTTGATGGCTCATCCGTGGTCACCAGCAGTCAATACAACCACATTGTCAATTCCACGAAATGGCATTTGGGTCGATTGTCTACCGCAAGTGTCACTAAGACCAAGCCGGGACTCACAGCCAGCCAGAAAAACTCCGCGTTCACCTACGATACTGGAACCGGCATCCTGAAATCGGAAACCGTAGAGCCCGGCCATCCGCTCTCGGTCACAAAATCCTACACGCATGACGCATTCGGCAACGTGGTTTCCACCACAGTTTCAGGCTCGGGACTGACACGCTCTTCCTCTACAGACTATGATTCCAGAGGTAGATTCGTCATCTCGGAAACCAACGACCTCGGCTACACCGCAACGTATAGCTACGATTCCGATAAAGCCCTCGTTCTTTCTACAACAGGCATCAATGGCCTAACAACAAGCTTTGCCTACGATCCATTCGGAACACTCATCAGAACCACTCACCCCGATTCCACCGAGACCGTTGAGGTCACGGGATACGCGGCAAACTTCTCTGTGCCAAACTCAGTCTGGCCTCTCAACTCCGCTCAGAACATCGCTTATTTCCGCGCGAAACAATCCTCCGGTTCACCTATCGGTAAAGTCTACCTCGATGCTTTGGGCCGTGAGCTAGTCACAGAAACGACCATACTCAAAAATGGCACAGCGGGCGGATCCTCGCGTTACGGCAAAGTTTACACCGTCACTCGCTACGATAGCCAAGGCCGCAAATCATCGGTTTCGGATTCGTTCGCTGCTGGTGAAACCCCAAATTATACGACCATTCAATATGATTTACTAAGTCGTGTCATCCGCACCACTCGACCCGGTAACCTCAGTGACTCCGTCGTCGAGCAAGGTTCCTGTATGCTCGGTGGACAACCCACCACCTACTCCAAATCCATCAACGTCGCGGGGCAGACTCTGGAACGTTGGGAAGATCAACACGGCAGACTCGTTCAGTCCAAAGATCCCTCCGGCCAAACCACTCTTTTCAACCACGATGTCGAAGGCCGACTTACCTCCGTCTCCGTCGGTGGCACCACGCTGCTGACTAACACCTTTGATACGTTTGGAAATAAAATTTCCGTCACCGAGACCAACTCCGGCACCTCATCCTCAGTCTATAATGCTTTTGGCGAAGTCCTTTCATCCACCAACGCAAAAGGCCAAGTCACATCATTCACCTATGATGTCTTGGGCCGACCTCTAACAATCACCCAACCCGAAGGCACATACAGCACACTCTACAGCGGAGCTTCTGGCGTCATGCTCGGCAAGGTCATTGAAATCACCGGCTCCGGCGCGGCGAGTGGTTATCAGGAATCCTTTACCTACGATTCATTGGGCCGACCCCTCACCACATCCACCACTTACGATGCGCTAGGGCGCGTCACTTCATCGACCGATGCCGGAGGTCTAACAGTGATGAATGAGTATGATGAGGATTACTCTTTCCCTCTGCGGCAAAAACTCGCTCCCGGAACCTACGAAGGTGCGGGCACGGTTCTGTGGCAGGCAGGAACTTATGACAGCAAAGGCCGCACTCTCACTCAACAGTTCGCACAAGGCGTCAACATCAGCGCCTCCTACGATCCTGCCAAAGGTGATGTGCTTGCGCTTTCCGCTTCTCGCAATGGCGATTCCATCCAAAACAAAACCTACACTTGGGATAGTTTAGGAAATTTGAACACCCGCAACGATCTGGTCGCACAACGCAGCGAAACGTTCGGCTATGATACCCTGAACCGCCTCACCGCATCCTCTGTCGTGGCCCTATCAGGAGCGACCATCACCAGCGTCCCACCTCCGCAAAGTTACTCCTATGATATCAAGGGTAACCTGCTAACCAAAGGTAACTCCGCAACTCTAACATACGCCAGCCCGACCCGCCTCCATGCGGTCACTTCGGCAACGGTCAAAGGCTTCAACCGCACTTACTCTTACGATGCCGCCGGTTACGTCACTTCAGACGGCAAGCGCACCTACACTTGGACCTCCTTCGGCCAGCTCCAAAGTCTCGAATACCAGGGCGTTCCGGAGTTGAAGGATTTTTCCGGAAACATCGTCCACGCCAGCGCGAGCACGGTGATCAGCCTGTTTGATTTCGATGCCGGTGGAAGCCGCGCCCGCCAAACCAAGGAACGCATTTCAGGCAATGATTCCCGTGAAATCGAAACCACCCTCTACCTCGGCTCCTACGAGCGTGAGAATCACACCACCAAGGCCAACGGCTCAGCCAGCCCCGTTCTGGTCAAAACCGTTCACAGGCACTCCCTCGGCGGCGGCATGATTTACTCCCGCGTTCTAGGCGGCTCAAGTCCCGGAACCAAACTCACCAACGTCATCGCAGACCACCTCGGCTCCACCGATGCCTTAGTCGTCGGTATTTGGAACGGCACAACCTTCGCCAGCCAATCCATCGAATACCAATCCTTCGACGCATGGGGCGAACGCCGCGATGCCGCCACCCAAATCAGCTACCGCGCCAGCGATGCCGATCCATTCCGCACCAGCGCAAAAGACCACGACCGCGGCTACACCGGCCACGAGCAGTTAGACGACTCCGGCCTCATCCACATGAACGGCCGCATCTTTGATCCTGAACTAGGCCGCTTCCTTTCACCCGACCCTGTCGTCCAAATCCCCGAATACAGCCAAAACTTCAACCGCTACAGCTACTGCCTAAACAACCCGCTAAACGCAACTGATCCAAGTGGGTTTTCGTTTCTCAGTAAGGCGTTTAGTAAAATTGGAAGTTTCATTAAAGAGAACTGGCGGACGATTGTGGTGATCGTAGTCGTTGCCGTAGCTGCTTGGGCTGCAACAGCTTATCTATCAAGCTTAGGGGGCATATACACGGCGGGTGGAGTGGTAGGTGGTAAACTTAGTGCAGTGGGCATGGCAACTTCGGGCGCTTTTGCCGGAACCATCGGAGGAGGTCTAGGTCCAGCGCTCAATGGAGGAGATTTAGGCGATGTTCTGAGGGGAGTTGTTGTTGGTGGGATCCAAGGAGGAATATCAGGTGGTATACTTCATGGGATGACACCAGCAAATGCTGGATTTAATATGGCTACTGCACAGCACGTCGCTGGCCATGGAATTCTTGGCGGAGCTGCCAACGAAGCAATGGGTGGAAAGTTTCAAGATGGATTTCTGTCAGCTGCAGCTGGCGCTGCTGCAAGTCACGTGCCGTTCGCGCAAGGAAGCGCGATTTCAAGAACTGTTAAGGCGAGTGTTGTAGGTGGAACTACATCAGTGATTGGAGGTGGAAAATTTGCAAACGGAGCTTACACGGCTGCATTTCAGCATATCCTGAATGCGGAAGCCGGTGGATTTGTGAGTAATTTCTTTGGGTCGATCGGCAGATTTTTTTCGCAGATTTGGAGTGGTGTCAGCAGTCTTTTTAGTAGTGATCCAGTAACCAGCTCAGGCACAATCAATAATAATTCGGATTCGCTTGCTCCATGGATGACGGTTGCGCAGGGAGAAATAGGGCAAAAAGAATATTCGCCAGGCTGGAATCCTCGAATTAAAGAGTATCAAAGTACATCTGTGCTAAGTTACTTTATTGATGATGGTGGTCCGGGAAGGAGAAACGCATGGTGTGCTTGTTTTGTTTCATGGGCTCTCCAAAAAGTAGGAGTTACACCTCTTAGTGGATATGGTGCGATGCGAGCTAGCGAGTATCTTACATATGGAGATGGTGTGAATTCTCCAATTTTTGGAGCGATTGCGATACAAGGAAAATCTCATGTCGGGTTTGTTTATGGAGTTGGCACTGGTGGCCAAGTCGCTATGCTAGGTGGCAATCAAGGCGACGCAGTGAGTGTAAATTTTTATTCTGCTAAGGCAGCTGGAAATCTGACCTATCGCTGGCCTACAGGCCTTCCTAGAACTAGTGTTAAACAAATTGATATTACAGGTATTCGTAATCAAGGAGGTGTTGAATGAAGTATGGTATTATAATAATTACAATTTTTTGGATTTCGCACACATGTGGTTGGTGTGCTGATAAATTTGCTTTTAAGACTCTTGAATTACCAATGGGTGAATTGAAAGAATGGAATATCCAAAAGCATGAAGTTCAGGGCGAGTATTATTTTGAATATGGTGATGGTGGTGGCGAAATTATACTTAAAGCATTTTTAGCTGATAAGAAACCGGAAGATTTGAAGTTTTATGGGGTTATTTTTGAACCTTCCGGAATGTTGGAAAAACAGCAAATTAAGGTTCTACCAGAACTCGTCTTAAAAGGTGCGCAAGTAGATATAGTTAATGAAAATTTAAGCTTTATGTTTCGTAAGTTTATATTTGAAGGAAAAGAAATTAAAGGAATATTATACAAAGGAAATTTTTTTGCAGTTGATCATAAAAATGATTGAGTTTTTTCCCAAGATTTCATAGGAAAGAACTTCTTTCCCCAGCAAATCACAAGGGGACAGTCCCGAATGGCAAAATCGGAAGCTTCATCAAAGAGAACTGGCGGACGATTGTGGTGATATTTGTAGTTGTAGTTGCAGTTGCTGCATGGGCGGCATCGGCTTACCTAGCTAGCTTAGGGGGTATATACACGGCTGGCGGAGTGGTCGGAGCCAAGCTTACGGCAACGGATATGGCCGTTTCGGGTGGTTTTGCCGGAGCGGTAGGAGGTGGTCTAGGCCCAGCGCTAGATGGAGGTGATATAGGTGATGTTCTTAGAGGCGCTGCTGTTGGCGGAATTCAAGTAGCGATAAATAAACTGCCAAAATAAACTGCCAGGCATACAATAAGCTTGCGAGTCTTTTTTTCGGGTGATAGGTTTTCGCTATGGATACGCCTAAAGAAGATAAACAAAGGGATTTGGAGCGGCAAAAGGTGTGGTCTCCTCTGGAGTTGGCGGAGATGAAAACGGGGCGGCGGTTGGGGCAGATTCGGCGGGCTAGAGGGTTTTCTGGGCGTAAGCGGATGCGCATCACGGATTGCTCGGCGTGCTACCATGTGATGTCGCGGGTGGTGAATGGCGAGTTCTTGCTGGGCTCGATTGAGAAGGAGGCATTGCGGCGAATGATGTGGCGGATGGCCACGTTTTCAGGGGTTGAGATACTGACCTACGCAATCATGGATAACCATTTTCACATTTTACTTAAAGTGCCCGAACAGAAAAGCTGGCTGAAACGTTTCGAAGGCAAGGAGGGAGAGGAAAAGTTTTATGAGCATCTTTCCCTAGTGTATTCAAAGGCTTTCATCACCCAGTTCCGGAATGAAATCACCGAATTACGCAATCGCCATGAGGAAGACGCCGCACAGGCGTTGTTAGAGAGATTCCAACAACGGTTTTGTGACCTGAGTTTGTTTGTCAAAGAACTCAAGGAGCGGTTTAGCCGTTGGTATAACAAGCAGAAAAGCCGGCGTGGGACGCTGTGGATGGATCGGTTCAAAAGTGTGCTGGTGGAAACAGGTGAGGCACTGCAGACGATGGCGGGCTATATCGATTTGAACCCAGTGCGGGCAGGGATTGTAAAAGATCCGGCGATGTATGCGTGGAGTGGTTATGGGGAGGCGGTTGGCGGGAGCAAACGAGCACGGCGTGGACTTTGCAAGGTGTTGGAAGTTGCGCAGGATGGCTGGAATGCGAAGGCACATGCGTATTATCGAAATTGGTTGTATGGAGAGGCTACGGTGACAGAAGACTCACGAAGAAAAGGGTATACCCAAGATCAGGTGAAGGCTGCTCAAGTAGCAGTGGAAAATTTTCTATTTTTACCGATGTTAGAAATACGCAAACGGATGAAGTGTTTCAGCGAAGGGATCGCGCTGGGTAGTGAAGATTATGTGAAAGGAATGGCAGCGAGGTATCAGGCGCAGTTTGAAAGGCAGAGGGAACGAAGTGCTAAGCCACTGAAATACGCAAGCGGCGGAAAATCGAGATCGATTTTTGTGATGCGAGGGAATTGAGAGATATTTCCCCATGGTGCGTTGATCGGCAGTAAGGGGTGCGTGAGAGAGGTCTCTGATGGCGCGCGGAAGATGCGAGGGATAGGGAAAGAAGCGGGAGGAACGCTGCGGAGTGTTAGGAATCTACGGGTGAGGGTGTGAAAATGATGAATGAAGCTATGAAGAGAAAATGCCCGGCGAAGTTACCTCACTACCTGCGTCAAAAACATGCAGACCATCACGCGTTTAATTTTAGAGAGGAGGTAATTTCTGCTCTTCTACCCATACGCTTACAGGACCAATTGCTGGGATGTATGATGTAGGATCGTAGTTGTTCATGGGGAAGTTGGCGACGGCGATAGTCACTTTTCCTCCTTTGAAATCTCCGAAGAAATCTTGCCAGATATGGCTGCCGCGCAGTCCCTGCTTGCGCCACGCGGTGACACCGGCTGCTACTTCTGTTAGTAGCTTTCCATTGATGTAGATCGCATAGCCTTCACCTGAGTTTTCGTGAATGCTGCCATCGAATCGGATCCGGTAACGATGTCCCTCCTTGGCCGGAGGTAAGTCGAAGGTTTGGCGCATGAGCACGACGTCGTTGCCGATGGTGGTCGTAGGCATCTTACGCTTGAGCGGATAGAGCGGATACTTGGCGATCCACGCGAGATTTTCCGGTACCATTTCATCCATCTTCATTCCGAAGGGGGCAGCACCGTTTTTCCAGCCAGCCTTTTGCGTATCGAAATCCGGCATGAACCATTGCTCGAGCTCAGCTGGATATTTGAGGACGAAGGGCGGAATCTTCACGCTTTCTTTAGGTGGAGTAATTTTCGGGGATGGAGTTGCTTCGTTTTCAGTGCCCTCGTTCTCGCCTGCTGGTAGAGAAGTTGATTTGTTTAAATACGGACTGTCGGCCACATCGAAACCGATGTAATCCCACTTTGCTTTATTCATATCGGCGATGACCGGTTTCCAATCGTAATCATGGATGTCGGCAGCCTGTAGGAAAGCCACCGCGTCATCCACGGCATCGTCCAAATACTCGGGTAGTTTGACTGGCTTCGTCTGGGTTTGGACAAGTTGCGTCTTCAGTAGGGGTTGGTTCTTGGGGTTAGCGAGGAAGGAGGCCTTCAAGCCATCGAGAATCATCGGTTTGATGGCTGCATTTGATGCGGCGATTTGTTCTGGAGTTGGTATCGGCTTTGCTGCTTCAGCGGCGACTTCCGCAGCAACCTTGGTCTCGCGATCGGACTTGGGGATCTCTTCAGCTTGACCGCCCATGAGTCTGACCATGGCCCGTCCCATTGCCTCACCGACTAGCAAGTAGGTTTCCGGGTTCCGGTGGTAGTGATAGTTCTGGCTGCGGGGAGACTCTTCGATTTCACGCCAGAAGTCGCGGGTGTCGACTGAGGCGACACTACCCACGAGATCAGGATGTTGCTTGGCATCGCCGACGGCCATCTGAGCTTCCCATACGCCTTGCCATGGGCCGCTCATTAAGCGATATCCTTCAAAACCGACAGTAGCTACGACGGCCTTCATCTTTGGCGCTTTGAACTCCTTGCGCAGGTCTTGGATGATATCGACCAAGCATTTTTCGTAATCCTCTTTGGTGGACCCGCTGTCTTTGTGGCCTTGGAACCAACCGAAGCCGGCGATTTCATAGCCCTGTCCTTTGTAGTCGGGCATGACTTTGTCGATGTTGGTGAGCGTGTCGCGCACGCCTTTGATCATGGCGCGATATTCATAGCCTTCGTATTCGCTATCGGAAGTCTTGCCACTCGATGGTGGGCGGAAATCATATCTCAGAGAGCGGTTGCCTTGTGCTGTTTTGATCAACAGAACCTGCTCGTCATGGAAAGTGCCCATCACATATCCAAAACCCACTTCAGGTCCGATGGCATTGCATTTAGGTAGGCATTTTTTGTTAGACTCTGCGCTCATCGGTGCGCCTTTGCCGCCTTCAGTTAAACGTGCCTCTTGGAAATAGACGTCGTTACGAACCGTCCAATTTCCTGCGTCATCAATCAGATATGGAAATTTCTTATCTTTCTTTGTCAAAGTAACGAGATCGCCTTTACCCACCAGATCCACTTGTTCTAACCAAAGCGCTGCTGAACCACCATTGAAGTATGTGATTTGGATAGGGTAACGCTTGCCAGCCTCTAAACTGACTTTCGTCAGCACTGGCTGACCATTGGGATCTTTGCGATAGACTTCTTTTCCGTCGACAACTGCGAGAGCGTGAGTGCTTTCCTTAAATCCCACGTGAACGAGATAATTGCCGGCGACAGGAACATCGATAAAGGCGCTAGCAATCGGGGTATAGGTAGCAGAGCCAGGTTGTGTTGGAATTTCGGCACCGGTTGTGCCGAGAGGCATGGTTGTGGTTTTGTCTGGCTGTAGCTTGCTATAGTCTTTTTTTGGATCATAGATCCCTTTGTGAATAGCGACCACGGCGCCTGTCGGTGCTTTGGCATCGGCTGATTGATATACCCCGTGTGCTTTGAGTGCAGGAATATTTGTCCAGATCCACTTGCAGGCGGATTTCGTGCGGGCTAATCCAGCTGGCATCTCGCCGGGAATGATGGCTGGATCTGCAGATAGAAAAACGGATGGGTATGGCGGTTGGGCGCCTGTGATGTCACCCATGCCGACCATGTTTGATTGGCCTGCAAGGATATAGACTTTGATTGGCTTGGTCGTATCGCCGGGTTTGTCGTCGGGGCGAGGTAGGTTCTGGGGAATGGGCGCGGCCTGAAGTGAGGCTAATGTGAGCGCTGTGGAAAGAATGAGGTATGGTTTCATGATGGGCTTAGAGAGATCCTTGGATTTTCGGAAATTGAAGATTGAGCTGGTCGACTACGTGAATGATTTGTCAGGTTTGCCAGCGGATTTCAACCACAAGATCCTAGGCTCCTAACTGCTTTAAAAATGATTAAGTCTCCAACAGAATCATAGAATGAAACAAAAAATACGCGAAATTTTCACAAAGTCAGCCATCGCGATCACAGCGCTGGTTTTCTCGTTCACTCTATCGACGACAAGGGCCCAAGATGACTTATTTAAAAATGTAGAGTCTTTCGATGTCGGAGGAAATAAAGCTTTCGTCTATGTTGCCCCAAAGCCAGCAGAGGGAAAGCCGTGGGTGTGGTATGCGCCGACCTTGAAGAATTTATCTCCCGGTGAGCGGAAAGGTTATTACGAAGCCTTCATGAAGGAGGGCATTAGTATTGCGGGCTTTGATTTAGGTGAAGTGCGCGGTGCGCCTGCTAGCACAGCTAAATTCCAGTTATTTTACGAAGCGATGGTGAAACAAGGTTACTCGCCCAAGCCAATTCTACTTGGGCAAAGCCGGGGCGGTATGATGACACTCGCATGGGCATTTCGGAATCCAGATAAAGTGCGTGCTTGGGTAGGGATCTATCCCGTATGCAATCTCGCGAGCTGGCCACTGGTAAGCTCGAAGGCACAGACGCTAGCTGATTATGCGATGACCGAACCTGAACTCGTCGCAAAGCTCACCGAGTTTAATCCTGCCGATAATTTAAAAGGGCTATTGGCAAATAAAGTTCCGATGTTCGCGGTGCATGGGGACAAGGACAAGCTGGTGCCATATGATCTTAACACCCAAATCCTCAAAGAACGCTACGAGGCCGGTGGCGGATCGATTCAAGTGAAAATCATCCCTGATAAAGGCCATCAAGTGGACCCCGCGTTTTTCCAGTGCCAAGAGTTGGTCGATTTTGTGCTCAAGCACGCAAAATGATATTGCCGATCTCAAAGGAATCGATGTGCTTGGACTACTGGAAAAAATTTGTCATGCAAAGGTGTAGTCCCCTTCTCTGATTAGAATCCTTGGCAAAGCAGAGTCGAGAGCTAAGCTCGATCCTAATGCAATGAATATTCAAAATAGCAACGACCCTGAGCCCTCGCATCTCCCCGCTGAGGCAAATTCCCGCAAGCCATCTTACCGATGGATGAAAAGAATTATCTGCGTCTTATTCATCATCGTGATCACTGGACTGGGGTTCTTGGCCCACAAATGGAAAAAGGGATCGGATCGCGCTGGGTGCATCATGAACATCCGTAACGTGCAGCAGTGCATCCGCGGTCATCAAGGGATGAATAATCTCGGACAGGGAAATCCGATCGACTGGGAGTATTTTTTTCTTGGACCCGATGCATACATGCCGGAGCCGGTCTGTCCAGCGGGTGGCACCTACACTTTCAACAGGTTTATCCCTGAAAGTGGGGTGTTAGGCTGCACTTGTAGCCTCGCCAAAAGTCATGCTCATGAACCTGTGGATTATGATACTTGGTGAGCGCTGCGTTGGCCAAGACAAGCGGTGCGTGTAAGCTAGGATCTTTTGCATCGACTGTGGCGGTGAGTGAATGCTAGATTGACCACTTATCATGAACGCCTGCACGATATTGAGAATCTGGCCGCTGCTGTTGGCGACCTTGCAACTTTCCGTGATCGGCATCGCACATGGCGAGAAGGAGAACGAGGTTCCTGTCATCGCAGTGGATGGAACCATCCTTGGATCACGCCCATTGACCCTAGATGGTAGGATTTGGTATCTGAAATTTTCGACCGATAGCCAATCGCTGTATGCGGCGGCGGTAAGCAGCTATCAGATCGATTGGAAAGCCAAACAAGCAAAGCCAATCTGGCAGAGATCTGAGCGGGAATCCATGGTTCGGGCGCTCTTTTCTCCGAATGATGCCCATTTCGCCCGCATGGAGAATGGCAATCGGGTTCACCTTCATGATCGCGCCACTGGCAAGCTGCTCCAGTCGATCACGAGTACGGCCGAGCGGCCATATAACGCGGCGGCTTGGAGTCCTGACTCCAGCCTGATTGCGATTGGCGGACGTGGGGAAATTCTCATTCATCGCGTGGATAACGGGGTTTTGCAGCTACGCATTCCGCAAGGAATTAGCGACATCTCCTCAGTGGCGTGGTCCCCTGACGGAAAGTGGATCGTGGCGAGCAATCGCGGCGACTTAAAGGAGGATCGGATTTTACTTCATGCTCTCGATGGTTCTTCGCCTCCGATTATGCTTCCTGATAAGAAGACCACCTCGGATTTTACCCGCTTTTCCTTTTCGCCTGATTCTACTTCGCTAGCTGTTTCCCGCGCTTCCGATAGCAGGGACTCCCTGTATTTTTGGGACATACAGACCAAAGCTGTGACTTTTCGCCACGAGCGCAGCAGTGGATTCAATGGCATCACGCATTCGGCGGATGGGAATTGGCTTGCGGCCGGTGGCTTGAGCAATCTGTTGGTGCTCGATGCGCGGACCGGCAAGGAGATTTTCCGCAATCAAGATGAAGGAGTTAACGTGCATGTCTGGAGCGTTGCGTTCTCACCAGATAGCCGCTTGCTCGCCTATGGCGCAGAGGATCGTGTTAAGATTTTAGATACTAAGACTTGGAAAGAGCTCGTGCCGTCTGAGGACTCGATCGCACCAGTCAACGCCGTGGCATTCAGCGCGGACGGGCGTCATCTGGTAACGGGTGCAATTAATGGCGATCTGGTGCTTTGGGATTGGGAGAAGCAGACTCCAGTCTGGAAGCGCGCCTCGCCCCCCGAGTCATGGGGTATACGGGAACTTTCCATCGATCCCTCCGGTCGATGGATCGCAGTTAAACAGCCGCCGCGCCGCCCTGTTAGTCAGTGGGTCAGTCTTGTCGATATTGCGACTGGAAAAACTCGTAAATACCTTTCCGTTTCCAATGGCTTCGAAGTGGCTCCTCTGTTTTCACCATCGGGTTCAAGCATATGGCTGGCGGTCAGCGGCCCATCGTTGGTCGAATGGGATATTAACGAGGATCGTCTTTTGCGCACGCTCCCCATGCCCTTGTCGGAAGAGAAGCAGAGAACGTTGGATTCCATTAGTTTCGATTCAGAAAACCACGGCTGGATTCGCTGGGACGCAAGCGCTGCTGGGGGGCGGATTGATCCCGATGATCCGAAAAAAGTTGTCACTTTCGAGAGCTCTCCACCCTTGTATGGTGAAGCTGATCCGATTCCACCGCGCAGCCTTGAGTGGACTATCACGAGCCAAAGCCTTTTACTTTTGCCAAGCCGCTTCGAGATAAAGATTGGCAATCACCCCGCGCTACCGATTGTAAAGCATCCCTCGGGATGTCTGTTGTTTATCGCGGGTTACAAAGAGGTCAGGGTTTTCGATTTCCTGAGCCTCTCGTTCATCCGCCGGCTTTCAGTTGGACCGGGTGACATCAAAAGCCAAGCGCTCAGTCCCGATGGGAAAACCCTAGTGATCACAACCACTGGCGGCGTGTTTCCGTTCGCGTTGCACGAGCAGCGGCAAGCTTCACCGCACATTAATTCGGAGGTGTTGTGGCAGGTTATGGGCAGCGAGAACCACTGGGAAGCTTATCAGGCAGCATGGGCTCTCGCAAAGCGACCAGATTTTCTAACATTTCTGCAAAGTAACTTGAAACCAGCTCTGCAAGCGACGCCGGAGGAGATCGATTTTCTAAAAACCCAGCTCATCGACGGCAATCATGGGATTCGCCAAACCGCGGCACGGGCCTGGCTCGACCGCGGTCTGACCCTTGACCGCAAGACTTACGAAACCCTGCGAGAAGGCGGGTTGCCGGTTGCTGTGCCTTCCAAGTTTTTCCACCCCGACGATTATCCCTTCCTTGCGGCTCATCGTGGTGTCGCGCCTATCCCTTTGTTGACTCCACTCTCCGGGCATCGACGCGCGATGCGGGCAGTGATGATCCTGATGGAAGATCGCCGTCCGGAAAGCCTGCGCTTGCTTGAGCAACTAGCTGCTGGTGATCCCACTGCGCCGCTGACCGTTGCCGCTAAGAAAGCCGTGGCGTTCGTTGCTGCGCGCCCGAAAAGTCATTGACCTGTAATTGATGCATCTTGCCACTTGCCAGAATTGTCTTAGCCCGTGATTCTCTGCCATGCGCATTTTCGATCGCTATATCGCCAAACAAATTATTGTTGGGACGATCTATGCCGTTTTTGTGCTTAGTTTGGTGTTGGTGATGGGGAATCTTTTCAAGCAGGCGCGGCCTTTGCTTGTGGATCAATCGGCACCGCTGGGACTGGTGGTCCGTTTTGTCATTAACGTTCTGCCGTTTTCGCTGATGTTCACCATACCGTGGGGTTTCCTTTCGGCTGCGCTGCTGGTGTTCGGTAGGATGTCGAGTGATAACGAAATCACTGGCTTGCGAGTTGCGGGGCTGAGTTTGTTTCGCTTGGCGCTGCCGGTATTTATGATTGGCACTGTGCTTTCCCTAGGATGTTTATGGATCAATGTGAATGTGGTCCCTCACGCGAAAGCCTCCCTCACGGATCTGATTTATGAACAAGTGAAACGCGATCCGCGTTCGCTGCTTGATCCTGGCATTGTGCAATCGAAGTTTAAAAATCAAAAAGTATTCGTCGAAGCTCGGGATGGCGACACACTGCAAGGATTCAATCTTTATCAAGTTTCAAACGGTGAAAATGGCACGCCAATTCGTACAGAGGCCTACGTGCATGCAGGTAGCGTATCGTTGATTGTGGATGAGGAAAAAAAGCAGCTGCGTTTAAAATTGATCAATACTTACATTGAATCAAAAAAGGAGGACGGTAATTCAGAGATGGTTTTTGCCGGCGAAGCTGAGCCGTGGTTATTTGATTTTGGGAATGAGCGCAAAAAAAAGGTTAAAGCCAGTGCGATGACAAATGCTGAAATCCAAAAATACATCGAAGATAACCCGGATATGATAGAATCGCAGAAAGTCAGTTTCCGAGCTGAAATCACAAAGCGCTACTCGTTTTCCATGGCTTGCTTGTCGTTTGCATTCATCGCAGTTCCACTAGGTTTGAAAAGCCGTCGCAAGGATACATCCAGTGGGCTTGTGATCAGTCTTGCTATCGGCACGGCTTATTTTCTGTTTACGGTGCTTTCGGATAAATTCGATACCGATGCTGGAGCGGCCTTCGCTCTTTGGGCGCCCAATATTTTCTGTGTGTTGCTGGGCTTGTGGCTTTTCAGGCGCGCACAAACCCGCTAAATTTCACGAAGCTGTATGGGTTTCGGAAACGTCATCAAAAAAACTTACCGCGCGACGCGCGATTATTTTGCGGAAGAGAAAATTGATTTTCTGCCACGTTTTGGGCGTGTTGGAGATTACTCGAAACTGAAATTTATCGCTGACTTGCGGGCGGCGACGAACGTGACTTTGTTGGCGTTACCGCAGGCGATTGCGTATGCAGCGATCGCGGGTCTGGATGTGATTTACGGAGTGGTGAGCTCGGCAGTGGCGGCGATCATCGCGCCTTTTTTTGCGAGCTCACGTTACAATGTGCTCGGGCCGACAAATGCGACGGCTTTCATGTTGTTTAGCTTTTTCGCTGTGAATCCGGCAATGCAATCCAGAATTTCTGATTTGCTGCCGTTGTTAGTTTTTATCGTCGCGATTGCATCCATGTTGGGCGCGCTGCTCAAAGTGGCGGATCTTTTGCAATACGTATCACGCAGTGTCCTGGTTGGCTACATGGCTGGCGCGGCGGTGCTGATTATTGGAAATCAACTTAAGCCATTATTAGGCTTACAAGATTTCGTGAAGCCTGAGGATAGCGCGACGTTTTTCGGTTTAGTCGGGGCGTTAGGGCGTTCGATTACTCACACTCATTGGGTGCCTGTTTTCATCGGGGCGGTGACATTGGCTATCTACTACGGTTTCAAGCGTTGGAAGAAAAATTGGCCGGCGTTTTCGATCGCATTGCTGCTAGGGTCGTTGATCTTCGGGCCGCTGATCCATTTTGGAATCGGCCATTTTGAGGAGCAGGAAACGTTTCGCACCTTCGGCTTTAGAGAGTTGGTTCCAAATCTTCCGAATGTCTTCCATACTGGCATTTTCAATGATATTTCTGCATTATTAGGCATTGGCTTGGCGATTGCATTTCTCGCCTCTTTGGAAAACACCCTGATGGCGAAGTCGATTGCTTCTCAAACCGGAGATCGGACGGATGTCAATCAAGACATGCTTTCCGTGGGATTTTCGAATTTGGGATCGGCTCTCGCTGGCGGAATGCCGGCATCGGGATCGTTGACCCGTTCCATATTAAATTTCAATTCTGGAGCAGCAACCAAAGCCTCTGCGGTTTACACTGGAATTTTCACTTTAGGGCTTGTGATCCTGATCGCGTGGTCCGGTGAATCAGGTCTCGATATCATCGATTACATTCCAAAAGCAGCGCTCGCAGTGTTGGTGATCGCCATCTCGTTCACGCTATTCAATCTCAAGCAAATCCGAATCTGCCTGAACTCTACCTTCGATGACGCAGTGGTGATCATCGTGACTTTTATCGCCACTCTCTTGGCTCCGTTACACGTTGCGATTTTCATCGGAGTTGCGATTTCAATTACGCTATTTTTGCGCAAGGCGAGTAAGCCATACCTGAAAGAATACGAGTTCAACGAGGTCGGTGAGCTACGCGAAAAAGAAGGTAACAACGCAAGGCCGATTCCTGCGATTTCGATCGTGCATGTCGAAGGTGATTTGTTCTTTGGGGCATCCGAGATATTTCGCACTCAAATCCAACGCACCGCTGCAGATCCGGCGATCAAAGTAATCATCCTACGCTTGAAAAACGCACGACACTTGGATGCGACAAGCGTGATGGCGCTGGAGGATTTGGTTGGTTTCATGCGTCGCCAAGGCTTGTATCTATTGATCTCTGGGGCGTCCAAAGATGTTTACAAAGTTCTGAAGCGCTCAGGCATTTTGGAAATGTTGCAAGAGGGCGCGGATAGAACTCAGGGTGAAAGCAACATTTTCCTCGCTATGCCATCCAATCCTAACATTTCAACGCGCGATGCTTTGCGTCGTGCGCAACAACTGCTTGGTACGAAGCAGGCAGATGTGCGGATTTTTTACGATCCCAATCAATCATGACAACAAAGACACGCATCATCATCGCCTGCGCATTGGTTTTATTGCTCATACCGGTTGGTATGTGGTGGTTTTCTGAAGAGCGTGCCGTCAAGCGTCGATCAGATCATCTGATGGATGTTATTTCGATCAGTGCGGATACACGCGGAGTGTTTCGTCAGCTTAAAGCGTATTCGCTCGGTGGAGTGTTGGCAGATAAAATCGATTTTGAGAGTTCAACCGTAGAAAAGCTGAACGGCTCTTATCCGAAAGATCAGATTGAGTCGGCTTTCTCATGGATTTGTCAAAATGCGAAGGAATCAATTTTTGAGATTACAGAATTCCGTGAGGTAAAGATCGAGGGTGATCGCGCCATCGTGCGTGCTACGGCTGAGGGATTTATTGAAGTTAAAGGTGACCGTCCCGTAGATGGGGTTTCTGATGTAACACTTTATTGGATTAAAGTCGATGGCAGTTGGGTTTTAACGAAGATTATTTGGAATTAGATCAAAGCATACCATTCATCATGGTGCTTTTTTATGCTTCTCGATCGCTTCCTGAATAAGCTCCTTTTTATCACGATTAGCGAAGGCGGTTGCAAAAGGATCTTCGGTGCTTTGCATCATGGTTAAAAGTTGTTTTCGCATGGATTCAATTTCTGCCTGACTATCAGCTGCTTTAATAAGGTTTTTGCGTTCATAAGGATCCTTGCTGAGGTCATAAAATTCTTCGGGTGTTCGATAGGTATAGAATTCGGTTCGCTCCTTGATTGCTGGATTATTTTCAGCTGCGGTTTTCATCGCGTTCCATGTTAGTCCAGCCATGTTTTCCGTTTGATATTGTTTAGTTCCATCGCTCCATGCATTCCAGATGTATGAACGCTCTCTTGTTCGTATGCAGCGCATGGGTAACCAGTTGTTTCCAAATGCCGCGTTGTACACGGTGAACACTTGATCCCATCCTGTCATCTTTTCACCTTTGAGTGCAGGTAGAAAGGATCGTCCGTCGATGTTTGGAATAGCCGGCAGCTTGGTGGCTTCCAGTAATGTCGGGGTGAAATCCAGAGTGGTCACCATGTGATTTTGGTCGACTGACCCTGGTTGGATGACGATTGGCCAGCGAACGATCAGTGCACCGCGTGAGCTGTTTTCGTAACTGTTTGATTTGCCAAACGGAAATGACATGCCGTGATCACCGCCGTAAAATACCACCAATGTGTTATCCGCATACCCCTCTTCCTTGAGCACGGCCAACACTGCCCCGAGAGCATCATCTAAGCGCCGAACATTTGTATAATAACCTGCGAGCTCTCGTCGGACTTCTGGTAAATCCTCCAAGAATCCAGGAACTTGAGTGATTTCTTCGGGCTTGATCCAGCGGCTTGGAGTCTCGCCCCCAGCTAGATCATCAGGGCCTTTCATTCCGATGAAGGGACGATGAGGATCGTAGCAGTTGACGTTGTGGAAAAAGGGTTTTCCTTGCTCACGAGCCATACGTAGAAATTGACGAGTTGCCTCTGCTAGTTTCTGTGGGTGGCGACTGATCGCGTCATCAGTTACATCTGCGTAATATTGATCGGCAGGTTGCATATGCTTTCGTTTGCCGTAGCAAGAGATGATATATCCCGCATCACGAAGTTGCTGATGAAGTGTGCGCACGTTGGGTTTGACAGGAGCAAACCCCGTCGAGCCGCTGCGGTGTGGATAGAGCCCGCAAAACATCGTCTGACGCACGGGTTGGCAGACAGCGACCGTTGAGTAGGCGTGCTTAAAGCGCATCCCTTCGGAGGCAAGGCGATCCACATGAGGAGTCAAATCCTTGATGGGGCCGCCGAAAACAGCCGACGAATCGTAATTCATGTCGTCCGCTGTGAAGAACAGAATATTGAGCGGCTTGGCGGCGAGTTGTGCGCACAAGGAAAAAAGAAACGCGAGAAATAGATAAAAGAATTTCATAAGCAGCGAAAGCGACAATTTGGTTATGGCTGAAATTCATAGCCATTCAATTTTTCAAAGGAAAGATCTGTCTTATGCGACGGAGTAATAAAAAAATGATCCAACATAGGATCGCGGTAATGAGCGTATGGCTCAAGTAATGAGCTCCTTTCAGCATTTGATATACCCCCATCCATATTCCCAGTGTCATTCCGATACCCATGCCGATTCGACGGCCGCGGTTGGTGCGCGCAATTCCAGCTAAAGCCAAGAGCGCAAAGCCACCGCTGGCATGTCCGGCGGGGAAACCCCGACCACGTTTTTTTGGATGATCTCTTACTGGATAGGCCTCACAAACTTTAACGTAAGGTGCCTTGCCACCGTAGCGACGAATTTCAGATGGAGTATGAACGTTGGTAGTTGCCTTGAGAGTTGCGATGGAGAGAGGAGCAAGAGCGAGCGTTCCAAACATGATCCATAAATCCGAGCGCTCGAAGTGATTGAATCGCAGCCACTCACGCCAATGTTTGGG
>JANOKJ010000063.1:0-1482 GCA_031419275.1 Akkermansiaceae bacterium
CGAGGATGAAAGCCGGGACAGGTTTTTCTGTCTCGCGCATGGTGACGATTTCTTGGACGCCTTTTTCTGCAATACGATAAGCGGCGCGTGCGGCGGAGAGTTTGTTAGAAAGATCGCGTGCGGTGGGGTCGATTGCGGAGAAATAAAAATCACGGAGCTGTTCAGGAGTGGCGGCGATTCCTGCAGTGGGTTTTCCGGAGTGAATTGCAGCAACTTCGAGAGACGTGATCGCGCGAGTGTGGACGTGGACTTCATCGATCATGCCGCCGCGCAGTCCGATGTCACGGCCACGGGCAGTGAATTTTAAGCCATTACTGACCAAGAAATCCCGAGTAAGGTTATCATGGACTATGGTAGTTTCGGATGGTATGCCGTTGATGAAAATTTTAAGTCCAGCAGCTTTGCGTGAGCCATCATTGGTAACAGTGACGTGTGACCATTTGTTTACTGGAATTTTTTTAGTGGATAAAATGGATGCCGCGCAGCCTGGGCGTTCACGTGCGAGCGACCAGATGAGATGCCCATTTTCTATGACAAGATCGTAACCAGAGAAAGGCACATCAAATGATGAGGTGTTAGAGAAAATGACAGCGCGCTTGTAATCTTCAGCAGGTTTCAGCCAGAGCGAGATGGAGAAAGATTGGTCTGCGTGTTTGATGCCGAAGTCTGAGCAATTTGTTAGACTGTCACCGTTGGCAAGGATTCCATTTCCGATTTTACCTGGGGCAAGTTTGTTACCGTCTATTTTGGCGGGCGACTTAGCATCCACGTCGTTCAATAAATTTCCCTTGCTATTGGTTTCAAAGGAAAATTTCCCGACAATATCACTGACAGGGAAGGTTTTTCGAGAAGCAAGCCATGCTTGAAACGCTGGCTTTGCTGCGGTCTTTTGAGTATTGAGCTTGGCATCAGCCGCTACAATATTTTTTTGAAGATTGGCAAGCTGGGTTTCTTGCGCTGGGGTAGGAAGTTGGAGAGAAGGTTGAGGCAAGACTTCGCCTCTATCAGCACCACCTTGAATTAGGCCGAATTCATCGATACTATTGAAAAATGCGCCCATAGCATAATAATCTTTGGCGGAAATTGGATCGTATTTGTGATCATGGCAGCGGGCACATTCCATCGTGAGCGCCATGAATGCGGTGCCTGTGGTGTGGACGCGGTCTGATACGCCTTCTAACAGAAACTCCTCAGGGACGGAGCCGCCTTCGTTGGTTTTGCGATGAATACGATTGAAGGCTGTGGCGAGTTGTTGATCGCGGGTGGGCTTAGGTAAAAGATCGCCAGCAAGTTGCTCGATGATGAATTCATTTAGAGGTAAGTTTTCATTGAGTGCTTTAATCACCCAATCGCGGTAAGGCCATGCGGCGGTTTGAATATCAGCCTGGTAGCCAAAGGAGTCTGCATAGCGCGCGACATCGAGCCATGGGGTGGCCATGCGTTCGCCGAAATGGGGTGAGTCTAGCAGCCGTTCAACTACGG
>JANOKJ010000064.1:0-5556 GCA_031419275.1 Akkermansiaceae bacterium
GAGAAGATCTCGATCGGTCTCCGAACTAACAGAAACCGGGCCGATCTCGGTCATGCCATGGTGATCGTAAACGTGAGCCTGCCATGCGGTTTCGATGCGTTGGCGGACTTCGAGGATGCTGCCGCCGGGTTCACCGCAGACGATGATTTTTTTGATCCCCAGTGAAGAGACGGGGAGCTTGATTTTCTCCCCCACCTCGGCGAGGCGCAGGGCGTAGGTGGGTGTGCAACAGAGGATGGTCGAGTGGCTTTGCCGTAGCAGTTGAAGTCGGTCTTCCGAAGAAAGCCCGCCACCGGGGACGGCGCGGATGCCCATGCGGGTGGCCGCTTCGAAGCCCGCCCAGAAGCCAAGAAACGAGCCGAACGAAAACGGGAAAAAAGCGGTGTCGCCTGGCTTTACACCTGCGCCGCGCCAGACCCACTCCCAGTTGTCGAGGATCCATGTCCAGTTGTCGGGATCGTCGAGCCAGATGAGAGGTTTGCCGCGGGTGCCGCTGGTTTGATGAAAGCGGTGATAGTTAGAAAGCGGGAAGGTGTGGGTCGTGCCGTAAGGCGGGTGCTGCTCACGATTTGCTGCGAGTTCGTCTTTGGTGGTGAAAGGGACACGCTCGGTGAAATCGGACAGGCTGGTGAATTTTCCAAGCGCTCCAAGTTTTTCGGCGTAGAAACGGTTCGCCGGGAGGATGGCGTGGATCAGGTCATTGAGTTTCTGGAGCGAAGAAGACATAGGGAATCTTAAAGTCCTATGTTAGGGCTTCTCAGCGATTTTTGGAGGAGGCGCTGAAGACGGTTTGTATTTCGTGACCATGAAGCCGCCGAGTGCGGCTAACATAATTCCCAAAATGAAAGGTATCGGGATGGCGGAGAATCCTCCTTTGGGCGGATGCATCGCGATGCTGACGATCGCATTCACGATGGGCGCTCCCGCGAAGATAATCGACATGACCGAGACCGCGACGATGGCGGGATTCATCCCTGCCTTCGCGCCCGATCCCATCGCAAGCAAAACGAAGAACGCACCGATGGCTCCCAAGATTCCGGCGAAGAGGGAAATCCACATGCCTTTTTGCGGCATGTTCCAATTCATGTTTTTCGAGGCTAACAGAATGATCAGCGGCGCGAGGACGGCGGTGAGGAAATAGGCGATGCCGACAAACAGGAACGCTTTATAACGACCGAGAATCGGATCCTTCATGCCGACTTGGCCGGCGTGGAGGAAGATTCCGTAAAGTCCCCAACAGGCGACGGTGACAAGTGCGAGAGAGAACCAGTTCATGGATTTCATTGGGGTAAATTTTGTTAGAGAAAAGTGGAAAGTTTTTCCGCGAGTGTGGGAGGGAGTGGGACGGCTTTGATGCCTTCTGGGGTGATGGCCACGTGGGCGGCGGAGATTGAGCCTTCGGCGATGAGTGTTTCGTCGCGAGTGATTTCAAACCGATAGCGGACGGAGCGGTTGCGGACTTCCGCGATGAACAGGCGGATGGTTAGGAGATCGCCAAAGCGGGCGGGCGAGCGGTAGTCGCAGGTGGCGTTGACGCGTGGCCAGCCGGTTTCGAGGCCGTCGAGCAGGCCGTGGAGTTCGTGGTCGAGGCTGCGAACGAAGGCGTGTTCGCAGGTTTCCATGTAGCGGAAAAAGTTGGAGAAATGGACCATGCCTGCCATGTCGGTTTCGTAAAACTCGACATGGCGTTGGATTTCAAAAGCGGGCTTGCTCATGGGACGAGTGGTGTGGCGAGGGTGAGAAATCGGTCACGCATGGCTGCTATGCTATAGGATTGCTCCGCAGCATGGCGACCTTTTTCACGGAAAGATTGGAGGGCATCTGGGCGGTTGAGCAGTTCGTGCCAGGCGGTGGCAAGGGCGCGGGTGTCGCCGGGCGGGACGAGAACCCCGCAACCGCTGTTTGTGATGATTTCAGTAAACGAGGATGCATTGGGCTGCACGACGGGCACGCCGCTGGCCATGGCTTCTAACAGATAGAGGCCGAAGGCTTCCGGATAGGTTGCGGGAACGGAGAAGAGGGTCAGCGAGGACAGCATGCTGGCTTTTTCCTCGCGGGAAATGTTCGGTGACCAAGTGACCTGATCGCTTAGCCCGGTGGTTTCGAGTTTCTGTTTGAGCTCTGCGATGAGTGCGGAATCGCCAGCGGTGGCGGCTCCGGCGATGTGCAGACGGGCGTCGGGGTGTTTGAGGGCGTTGCGGAGATGAATGAAGGCCTCGACCAGATCTAACAGCCCTTTTTCCCGTATCATGCGGGCGAGGTAACCGATGACGGGAGGTGAGGATGGGCGGGGCGAAAGGTAACCTTCGAGATCGATACCGTTGGGCATGATTTCGATGTGGAGATCGGGCGCATTGAGGCGATCCCGCATGAGGTCGGCATAAAACTGACTGGGAGCCACCAGCAGATCCGCGTCTTGGAGGCGGTCGCGCAGTTCGTCCCAGCAAGCGGATTTGAACGGCTCGGGTAGACCATCGAGAAAACTGTCTTCGCCTTGGAAACAACAGATGATTTTCACGCCGAGGCGCTGCTTGAGTTGGCGGATCATGCCGGCTTGGAGAGCGGTTCCCAGGCAGAGGATGTCGGGTTTTTCGATGGCGAGCCAGTCGATGAGTTTATCGAGTTCCTTGCCGAAGTGACTGCCCTCAATGCGGAGCATGGCCAGCGTCATCGCGCCGTGGACGCGGGCGGAAGTCATGTGGCTGCGCTTGGCGGCGAAGCGGAGAAGTTTGGTGTTGTTCAGCAAATCATCGATCCAGCGAGGTGTGTGTCGGAAGAGTGAGAGGTTCTGCTGAAGATAGACATTGATGCCGCCGAAGAAGATGGGGCTTTGCGCCTGCGCTAGCATTTCCTCATCGAGCTGAAGCGGCAGATACATCGGCAGCAGCGAAACTTGGTGACCGGCGGTGAGGAGCGACTTCGCAAGTGCGTTATCACGCATGCAGGCTCCACAATAGTAAGAGCCGGTGCCGGGAGTGAGGAAGGCGAAGTTCACTGAATAGAAGTTTGCTAGTTTTCAGTGTTCAGGAGGAAGAGGTGAGAAAATTCGAATGCGCTTCCGCCTTTTACAATGCTGGGACAGGGACGCGTCCGTAGTCGAGGGGTTCGGGCAATTTCGCGAAATCGGCGATGGCGCGGGCGAGGTCGGTGTAATCCTGTCCTTCGACGTTGCCGATGAGGACATCGGTGAGTTTCGGACGGAGGTCGGGGTATTTGCGGATGAGTTTGGCGAAGCTGAAGTCCTTGTCGTAAAAGGCATAAACGATGCGGCGCATGGTTTCGATGTGGCCGCAGAGATCCTCACCGTATTGGGCGAAGGCTGCGGCGGAGGTATCGCCATTTTCGAGGGCGGCGTGGGCGGCATCGGCGGCCATTTCACCGGATTTCAGGGCAAGGAAAACACCGGAGGAAAAGACAGGGTCAAGGAAAGCGAAGGCGTCTCCGACAAGGACGAGTCCATCGTTGGCGCAGTGTTCGGCGCGGTAAGAGTATTCGCCGGTGACCCAATATTCACCGAATTGTGTGCCGACGGAGAGGTGGTCTTTGACCCAAGCGTTGTTTTCGATTTCGCGGGCGTAGATTTCGGCAGGATCGCGGGTTTCACCGGGTTTGAAAAGGTAGTCGCGTTCAGCGACAATGCCGGAGCTCACAACTCCGTTGCGTAGCGGGATGTTCCAGAACCAGCCGCCACCGGGGAGGTAGGCGATGGTGGTGGCGCCTTCTTCGAGACCGGTGTCACGTTTGGCGTCCTGATAGAGCGTCCAGATGGAGACTTTGTTGAGTTGAGGATCACGGTTGCGGGTGCCGTGTTTCCGCTGATAGAGCGCGTCGCGGCCGGTGCAATCGAGGGTGATTGGGGCGGTGACTTCGAATGGATCCTCATCGCCAGTGCGGGCGCGGATGCCGGTGATGCGATCGCCGGTTTTGAGAAATTCGAGGGCGGTGGTGTTTTCTCGGACTTCGACGCCCTTGGAGCGGGCGTTGTCGAGGAGCATGAGGTCGAAGTCCTTGCGCTCGACCTGCCAGGTTGTGGCAGCGGGATGATCGAAGTGTTGGAAAAAGTAGAAGGGTGCGGAGATGCTACCGTCGATGGAGGCGAACTGAACGCTGTGTTTGCGGGTGAAACCGATTTCCTCCATGCGGTCGATCACGCCAAGGCGATTCAGGGTGAACCAGCAAAATGGCATCAGGGATTCGCCGACGTGGTAGCGAGGAAAGGTAGTTTTCTCTACGAGGAGAACGCGGTGACCTTTCTCGGCAAGGAGAGTGGCAGAGGTAGTGCCGGCGGGGCCACCGCCGATGATGATCGCGTCATAGTTCATGGGGAAAGTTTGCTAGTTTTAAGTGTGCAGTTTTCAGGGAAGAGGTGATGAGTGAAGAAATTTAGGTTGGGAGGATTTCCAAAATGCGGGCAAAAACTTTAGATTGATCCCCAACTAAATGATTGTAGCGGCCAAAAAGAATTTTTCCAGTGGAAGATGGTGGGAAAATACTCTCGAGTGTTTGGCTTGGCACGGTGAAGTATCCTTGTGGTTCACTGCGGAAGGGAACGTGCGAGGTTGTGAGGATGGCGCCTAGAGGAGTGTCTCCGGCGAGGATGCGGGGACGGAGATCAGGCGGAAAAGCGTCGAGGAAGATTTCGATCAAGCCGTATTCGACCGTGGTGCTGGAGGTGGCGGCGTGGAGAGTGACTTCGCGGAGATAGGTTGGATCGTTAAGCTGGGAATGAAGGACATTGAGGGAGATGGAATCGCCATGGAAAGCGGCGAGTTCGGAAGTCATGTCGTGATCGTGGACAAGAAGTTTTTGATAGGGCTGAGGGACTTCGTTGGCAGGTATCCAAGACAGCGGCACCGCCCCGAGGTGGGAGGTGGCGAGGATGGGTGTTAGCTCGTTGGAAACCTGCATGAAATTGGAGATTGGGAGGATTTGTTAGACGATTTTGTCGGTGTGGTGGTGAGGGAGGAAGAAATCGTGGAGGAGGTTATCGACGCAGAGAAGTCCGTCGCGGGTGAGCTGGATGGCGGCGTCCTCGATTTGAAGGAGTCCTTCGGATTGGATCTGGGCGAGCGGAGCGGCAAAGCGTTCGAGGATGTTGATGCCGAATTTCTGTTGGAAATATTCGGCTTTCACGCGGCCGAGTTTCATTTGAAGAATGAACTCACGGATCATGCGTTCCTCTTCGGTGGTTCTGAGGGCGCGCTTGGTCGGCATGCGACCGGCAGAGATGGCGGCATCGTAGTCGTCAATTTCTGTTAGATTTTGATAATGGACACCTTTAGCGTGAGAGAAAGAGGCGACGCCGAGGCCTAACAGATCGGCTCCGCCCCAAAGGGAATCGCGGTAGATGAACTTGGTGCGTTCGGGATTTTTCACAGCGGTGTAGCCGGAGGAGATGGTGTAGCCATTGGCTTCGAGTTCGGCGAAGGCTTCCTTGACCCAGCGGCGTTTGGTTTCCCAATCTGCGATGGGAGCGACGAGGCTGCCGCTGGCTTTCATGTCCTTGTAGATGCCGGTGTTATAAGGCACTTCCATCTGATAGATCGTGACGGAGTC
>JANOKJ010000065.1:0-8382 GCA_031419275.1 Akkermansiaceae bacterium
GGCTCAGGGATTGGCTCAGGGATTGGTTCTGGGGTTGGCTCTGGGGTTGGCTCTGGGGTTGGCTCTGGGGTTGGCTCTGGGGTTGGCTCTGGGGTTGGCTCTGGGGTTGGCTCTGGGGTTGGCTCTGGGGTTGGCTCTGGGGTTGGTTTGGGGGTGGCCGCTGCTTGAGCTGCTTCGAGCGATTTCAAACGGTCACGTTCGATGCGAATATCCACTTGAGCTTCGAGAACTTTGAACAGGAAGGGGTCTACATGAATGGTTTTGATCTGACTTTTGCGGATGTCTTTTGCATCTGGATCGATTTGGCTTTTATTTTTACTCACCAGGCTGGTTCGGCTTGAAAAGTAGTGGATGACTCCGCTGATGATTTCTTTGATCTGGATACCCAGCCGTTCGAGCAATCCTGGCAGGTGGTGGTCCTCGACTTCCTCAAGGCCATCCTTTTCTGCGAGGTAGGCGATTTGGACGTGGAGTGGCAACGGTTTTGGTTTGCTGTTTTGAAGGGAGATTTCAGTGGAGTTTTTTTTCGCCGTCTCGAAGCATGTCTCGATGTTCTCTTTGCGATTCTCAGGTTTCGCTTTGCTGTTGTTGAGTAGGTCAGCGACGAACTGGTCGAGTGCATCCATGCGTTTCGAGAACCCCGTCTTGGTGCGTTCGAGAGTCAGCTTGCCGTTTGGCCGCTTCACGGCGAACACAATGTGCAGGTCGCATTTGCCAGTTGCTTCATTGATGTGCCAGGTGGTGCGTGCGGGGGTATCGGGACAGATTTCGGCGATCACTTTTTGTTCGATCACCTCGCGCTCTTCTGGGGTGATGTAGCATCCCAAGCCCGGGTTTACGATGATTTCATCCCATAGATTGTAGGTGCGTCTGTTGACCTTTCTGGCATTTTTGATCCGGATGTAGTTGTCGTGCATGCGCACAACGGCAGCAATCAGGTCTTCTCGGGATGGCCCGCAGTTGTAGTTTCGTCCGGGCAGGAGAGTGACGCCTTTATGATCCTCATGGTTGGGGTCTTCAAGATAGTCGATATAATCGTCAAGCGCCACAGTGGACTCCTTCTTGAGCTTGGATCGTTCGAATTTGTAGGCAGCGGTCATGGTTTTGGGTGGTTAGGGATTGTGGTTGTCGTCGTCTTCGAGTTCTTCGTCCGGCTCGTAGGTATCGAGTTGGTAGCGTTTCAGGAGCTCGATGATGTTGCTGTAGGAGATTTGGTGGGATTCCTCCGTGGTTTCCTGTTTTTTTTCTTCGAGCGCGATAATCGCCAATTTGGCGTCGGCGGTGAGGGATTGCGTCAGCGGGATGCCAGCCTCGCGGGAGATCGTGCGGCGGAGGGTTTGGAATTTGGCAATCTCGTTGTCGAGTTTGTCAGCAAGCTCGGCTTTTTTGACGGGGTCGATTTTGGCCAATATGATCTGGCGGAGGATCCCATTTGCGCTCTTTTCAATTTGGGCGATGATTCCGGCCAACGTTCTCAGGCTTTCGGAACAAAGCCGCTTGAGGCGGATCGGTTTCAGGAATGCAAGCTTGTCGTGCAATGCCCGCAGCGCAACTTTCAGGATCTCTTTGAAACTCAGGTGGATTTCGGCCTGGATGGCGTAGAGCAACGAGCGAATTTCATCGTCCGTATGCACAGGCGGCGTTCGCTTCGTTTTGGGTTTTGTTGACTTTGACGAGTTGCCGCCTTGCTCGGAGCTCTTTTCCTTATTTTTGGATTGAGCGCCCGCAATGGCTGGCGTTTGGTTTGGGTCAATTTCTGGCGTTGTTGGTTTAGGTGTCGTCTTCACCTCCCCAATTATCGCCACTTTTTTGGCAACAATTGGATAAATCTTCGTTTTTTAGGATTTTTTTTGAAACGTGAAAAATCCCCGTCCCGATCTCTCGGGCGGGGATTTATTAGTCGGGGTTTTTGGGAATGACCCAGTTTCTGGGTTTATGCGGTCAAATTAAGCAGGTTTTACCTACGTGGTGTATGGCGGATAAGTTCCGCCATATCGAGCTGCTGGATGTTACAACCGGTGTGTTGGTGGGTGGCGCTGTGGTGATAATGTCCAAAATACCATTGGCGGGGGCGGACAAGCTCGAATAGACGATCGATGCGGGCCGCCTCGTCGTGGAGTTCTCGATGGAGGGTTTTCGTGCCTATAGCTGCCTCGGCGGCGGCGTAGTAGTCGACCATCTCGCTGTGCGGTGGGGTCAGCCAGGTTGGCCCTGTGTGGGTCACAAGCACATCCGCAGGCTGGGCGCTGGTTTCGTCGAGGATCATTTGCTCCTCAGGCCACCAAGTCTTGCCGGGTTCGCGGTTGAGGCGGTCGATGGAAACCGCGCCTCCAACAAACAACCAAGTTTCCCCGTCGAGTTCCATTCGGGTATAGTCAGGAAGCAGTTTGAAATTTGGTAGCATGACGCGGCCGTCAAACACATGCGGGTAGCTGTGGTTTCCTCGGATCGACAAGTATTGGATTTCGAGGCTTGCAAAGGCATTGTCGAGCTGTTCCGGGGTTTCGTCGTCCCAGTGGTGGGGATAGCCCTCCTCGCCGTCGCCCACATGAATGATGCGGCACTGCCGCAGGCCTCGGCGTAGGAGGACGCGGATTAGATCGTCGTAGTTGGAATGGTGGTCCCCAAGAATATAAGTGGGTTGGGTTTTCAAATGTGGTTTTCTGTTTGGGAATCGTCCTCGGGGTTTGTGAGTGTTAGTGCTCCGCCGTTGCATCGTCCGCAGAATTGTCGGGGAAGCATGCAGCCATCGGGCTATTCTTACTTGAGATCGGGTTTTGCGACCAGATTTCTGGGGGCCAAGGTGGTAAGAAATATGCCCGCTTCCTCTCCATTTCCTCGCGTGTCCACGGAGTCGCTTTGGGATTGGGGATGGTTTTTTTTGGGATCACTTTTGGTTTATCTGGGTTCTCAATTTTGGGAGAGGCGAAAGCGGTTTCTCCGGGTTTGAGCTTGCGAAATGCGCCAGTCTGAGAGTCTCGGACTTGCCGCCTAGAATGGTGGACTTGTTTTGAGAACAGATTGTTGACCATGGAGATGTGAGGTGAGCCATTGGTGTAGGTGATCACCACAGCAGGCCATTTGACTTCAAAACGTGGGTGGCCGTGGCGGAAGAGGTGAATTGATTTTACTCGGTTCCGAATTTCCGATTGCAGCTTGATTCTAGATTCTAGGTCGCCGCGGGAAATCAGGACCCGAATTCCCTCGTAGCCGCTCCGCAGGGCATTCCTGCTCCGATTGAGTTCTTCGATTTTAGCCCGGATTCGTTCCAATTCGGTTTGTGCTGCTTCGAGTTCCAGTGCCTTTCGGTTGGCATTGTCTTCGACGGCCTTACGCAGCGCCTCGGGCGAGTTCACGAACGAGGTGATAAGCATGTTCATTTCCTCTTTGAGCTTGTCCGTTTCTGCAATTAGATGCGCTTCGAGGTATTGAAGGCGGCTAGTTTCGGCATCGGACTCGGCCCCTTCGATTGAAGCCCAGTCGAGGTTTCGGAGATGATTCAGCACCCAGCCCTCGAAAATGGAGTATGGCCAATTGTGGTTTGCTGTGTCTGGGTTGAGGCGCTTGGAGTCGGATACTAGGTAGCGCCAGTCGTGGTTCTTGCCGTCCGCCCGTCCCTTGTCGACGAATCGCATGGTGGCGCCGGTGTAGCCGTCATAAATGATTCCCGAGAAGAGGTTTGCGATCCTTACGGAGCGTGGCCCGCGCGGGCCGGACTTTCTTGTCCGGGCGTTCGTCCACAATGCATTGCTCAGGATCTTGGGAAAGTAACCCTCGATGGGGTTGCCATCGGGGTAGCGTTTTTTGGTGACCGGTTCTCGGCGGTGGGGTTGGTAGATTCCCCGCACGGCCTCACTGTCCAAGATCTTGGCGATATAGGAATCGTGCCACCCGTTTGCCCTACGTGATTGGTGGATTCCATCACCCCAAGTTTCGATGCCTTCTCTGTTGAGTTGGATGGCGATTGTACGTTTCCCCATTTTGTTTGCCGACATTCGAAAAATCCTCACCACTAGGGCAGCTCTGTCGCGGATGACCTCGTACTTGGTTCGGTCTTCGCTCAGCCTGAGCCACGCCGGGCACCTTTTCGTCATGGGTTTCTGGGTCTCCGATGCGAGTTTGCGTTTTTTAGCCCAAGCGCTACCGACCCGCTCCGATTTTTGATTGCTCTCTTGGTTTGCGAGTATTGCGTCAGAGAGAATCTCAAAGAAAATGAATGGATTCTTCTTGAGGATCTCGCGACTGATGACTTTGTCTTTAGACAATATCGCAACGTTGATACCCGCGTTGGTGATTTGCATCAACAATGGTATAGCGTCTACTGGGCCAGCTCTCGTAAGTCGGTCGACTGCCTCGACCAGAAGATAGCTACCATGCGCAATACGTCCGGTTTGTATTGCGGCTAGGAAGTCCCCCAGTTCTCCCTCTGATTGGTTTTGGCTGTTCCAACTGCTGATGCCGAGGTCTTTGAACGTGAGTTTCTCGTCGAGGAATAGCCCGTTCTTCTCTGCGAACAGCTTCGCGTTTCTGGTTTGTCGGTCGAGTGAATCTCCTTTAAGTTGTTCGGGTGTTGAGAATCGAATGTAGCTGTATGCTGTCGGCTTTTTGGTCGAGTTCATGTGATTTGGAATGGTACGGTGGTAGCTACAGGGTTACTCGATGGGGGGCGGCTTTGGTTGGGAGGATAGTCGCAAAAGTGGGCGATTTCAACCGTATTGTCCATTTGGGCCTCAATTGGCTTATGGTCGGTCCTCCGGGAACCGGGAAATCCATGTTAGCGAAACGCATTCCCACCATCATGCCGGAAATGACCGAGGACGATGCGATCGAAACCACCAAGATCCATTCCATCGCCGGCACCTTGGATACCAAAAAAGGATTTCTAACCACACGACCGTTTCGCGCCCCACATCACACCATTTCCGATGCTGGCTTGTTAGGCGGCGGAACCAACCCCGGCCCCGGCGAAGTTTCCTTAGCGCATCACGGAGTCTTGTTTCTCGACGAACTCCCCGAGTTCCGTAGATCAACCTTGGAAGTGATGCGGCAGCCTCTGGAAGACGGCACGGTCACGATCAGTCGCGCCGCCGGATCTCTAACATTTCCTGCGAACTTCATGTTGGTCGCCGCGATGAACCCGTGCCCTTGTGGTTACTGGGGAAATTCTGGGGAAATTGGTGCGCGCATGTGCCGTTGTTCTGTTAGGCAAATTGAAAACTATCGCAAGCGCATCTCCGGTCCGTTGTTAGATCGCATAGACATTCACGTCGAAGTTCCTTTGGTTAATTTCCGCGAGCTTACTTCGGATACAAACACCGGCGAGTCATCGGCGGTGATCAGGGAAAGGGTCGCCGCTGCGCGCAACATCCAAGTCGCTCGTTTGAAGACGGCCAAACTCTCGACCAATGCTGCGATGGGCGCGAAGCAGGTGCGCGAGTGCTGCAAGCTAGATGCCGAGGGCAAAGGCTACCTTGAGCATGCCATGGAGCAGATGAATTTTTCTGCTCGCGCCCATGATCGCATTTTGAAAGTTGCTAGAACCTTGGCCGACCTCGCAGGGAAAGAAAACATCACCAGCAACGAGGTTTTAGAAGCTATCCAATTTCGCTCTCTGGATCGGCAGTTGTTTGAGTGAATTTATCTAACAATTTCACAGGTTGTTAGTTAACCATTCACCAACGGAAAAACGGCTGCAAAATACTGAAAGAATAACCATTCCTCACTTTGTCATTTCGAGCATTCTTGTGGCGTATCGCTTGCCGATCTCGTTTTGTGCAACGGTGTCGAAATGGACTTTGTCACCGATGTGGGTTTTTACATCGCGGGCATCGATGCAGGCGGTGTTTGGCACCGACTTCGGAAGAGCGAGCAGAATTTCGTTCACCGCACGCAGCATGGCAAGCTGCGGTTCGTCCTTCATTTCGCCGATGGTGCAGGCGATGAATGGGAGGTCTGGTTGTTGAAGATCAGCACGTAGGGATACAACCAAAGCCCGGAGTTGCTCGTCATACAGGGGTAGATTCGAGGGAGTCGCGTCCGACTCGCCTTGCAGCCAGATCACGCCACGGATGCGCGCTTTGACAGGTGCGGTGGTTTTCAGTGCCAATTGTGCCCGGCGCATGGCTTCGTCGTAATTCGGAGAGCCCTTCTGCCACCGGCTGATTTGCGATCCGCCGACGGCACAGGGGATGAGACCGATGGCGGTCTTCGGATTGGATGTTAGAAGGTGCTCGGCAAAAGCGAGGCCGGGTCCCACGCCGGCGTTGTCATGACCTTGGAATGTTTCCGCGTCTCCAACCAGATGCAGCGGATGTCGCGCGAGATACCACTGGTCGTTTTTCATGTGCATCATGACCATGCGCGGATCTTGCTTCGGGTCCTCCGGCATGACCCCGCGGCCTTTCATGTTTGACTGGCCCATAAGCAGGTAAAGATCGAGATGTTCAGCACCGTCCGGTAACTTGGTGATGTCCGCGCGGACCAGCGGCGGTTTTGTGGGTGGCGGCGTTGCAGCCGCCTGATGGGCGAGAAGCAACGGGAACAAAGTGGATAGAAAGAAGAACGTGGGGATTTTCATGTAGGACAAAAGTTTGAGACAGTTTGAGTCAAAGGGCAATGGCCGCCTAGCCGTGGACAATAAATCCACTTGCGCTGTGTCACGTATGTGATACATTTTTCCCATGGCTCAAACCACAGTAATTCACGCAAGAATCGACCCTGATACCAAGGCTGCCACTGAGCTAGTGCTTGGCTCTCTCGGTCTGACGCCAACTGAAGCAATCCGGCTTCTCTATAAGCAAATTGCTCTCAGGGGAGAGTTCCCATTGGAGCTCAAAGTGCCCAATGCACTGACCGCTGAAACCCTTACAAAAGCTGACCGTGGCGAGGATTTGGAATCCTTCTCCTCCATCAAGGATCTACGTGCTTCGTGGAAATGAAGATCACTCAAACGACCCAGTTCAAAAAGGACGCCAAACGGCAGCAAAAAAGGGGCAAAGACCTAGACAAGCTGCTCGATGTCATTGATCTGCTAACTTCTGCAAAGGATCTGCCTGCAAGCCTCAGAGATCACACACTGACGGGTAACTGGAAAGGCTGGCGGGATTGCCACATCGAGCCGGACTGGCTGTTGATCTACAAGATGTCGCCAGAGGAACTCGTTTTAGGCCGCACGGGAACACACTCTGATCTTTTCTGATCCTCAAACACCGATGAAATCATCACGGGAAATTTCAGAAACTTGAACGATTTTTTTGCTAGGACGAGCCAGCGATAGGAATGAATTACCTAACAGTTTGCGATGTTACAATGTAAGTGGATCGTTTCAAAAAAGCAAAACTCACTACCAACTCCGCCATGGGCGCCGTGGGAGCGGTAGTGATCCGCGCGGCCTATCAGGTGCCGTAAGAGCCCCCGTCAAGGGCAGTTCATAAATAGAGTAGTAGGCTCGCGATCAACAAAACACTGAATTAGCGTGAAATGAGCGGGACTTAGACACCGTCTTGGTCAATTGGGCCACAACTTGAGATCATCAAGACCCTCAATTTTAAAACTGGGGACGAAACCTCGGTGCATCAGGACTGGGAATGGCGAAAGCGACCTGGTTGAGTTCGGGCTTTTTTTTCGCCGGGGATGAGCTAGGGCTTCTCCGAAATAATTTCATCACCTTGAATACCATGGAATATATTTACCCGTTTAAAGCAGTCGACGCTAAAACCAAGCTCGCCGTATGGCAGAAGGCTACGGCGATTGAAGGATACGATGAAGCGATTTGGAGACGTGACATTTGTGGACATGCGATGAATTATTACCAACACGGCAACATTGAATCCGAATATGGATGGAAGATTGACCACATTAAGCCATCCGCCAAAGGAGGGCCGAACACGTTAAAGAACCTCCAGCCCCTTTACTGGGAAACCAATCGCTCCAAGGGGGATCAGTGGCCGTGGAATTGCTCCATGCTGAAGTCCGGAGTATGCGAGCTGGCCGTATAACCCGCAAAATAAATTTTTTATAGCCAAGCTCACCGTATGGGTCAATTGAGCCATAACTTGAGCACGACGTGCCAACCAGTTTTTTGAGCCAAGCATCAGAACTGCGAAATGGAAGAGTGATGGCCGAAATCCGCACTTCTTATTCATGATCAGTGCTGTAGCATCAAGCATACTTACCTACCTAGGCAAGAGTCACACAACTACACTGTTGGATACATTTAAATTAACAAAACATTAACCATGAAATATTTACAAACAATTGCTACCATTGCCGGATTGACATTCTTATCAGCTTGTAACCCGGTGACGGACGCGGCAACTCGCCTGGCCCATGACTTGGAAGCTGGCGCAAAAGAACTCGCGAAATCAGGCAAGAATGAATTGG